>CAYTFA010000197.1:0-4744 GCA_964436755.1 uncultured Rhodocyclaceae bacterium
TGGAACAGGCCGGCTACCGCAATGTTCGCGTCGTCGCCCGCGGCGTGGACACGACCCTGTTCCATCCCGGCCGTCGCAGCCGCGAACTGCGTGCCTCGTGGGGGGCCGGCGACGAAGATCTGGTGATCGCCCACGTCGGCCGGCTCGCCCCGGAAAAGAACCTGCCCCTGGTGTTCTCAACGTTTGCCGCGATTCGTCGCCACGCACCCCGGGCGCGGCTCGTCATGGTGGGCGCCGGACCGGTGCGAAATGCTTTGCAGCGGCGCCACGCCGATGCGATCTTCGCCGGGATGCGGCGCGGCGAAGACCTTGCCGCGCACTACGCTTCGGCTGACCTCTTCCTCTTTCCCAGCCTCACCGAGACCTACGGCAACGTCGTCCTCGAGGCGCTTGCCAGCGGGTTGCCCGTGGTCGCATTCCGGCAGGCGGCGGCGGCCGAACTGATCCGTCACGGACGCAACGGCATGCTGGCCGCCCCCGGTGCCGGCGACGAGTTCGAACGTGCGGCGCTCGACATCGTCGTGCGCCCCGATCTGCGCCGTCGCGCCGCGCTCGAAGCGCCTGCCGGCGTGGCGCTGCTCGACTGGGGACGGATCAACGACAGGCTGGTGGCCTACCTGCGCGAGGCAATCAACCGCTCGGCACGCCGCAGCCGCGCCGATTCCATCTTCCGCTTCGTGCCTGACTGATGCACGTCCGCTCGATATTCATTTCCGACGTCCACCTCGGCACACGTGGCTGCCAGGCCGACCGCCTCCTCGATTTCCTGCGCGACTACGAAAGCGACCACCTGTTCCTCATCGGCGACATCATCGACTTTTGGGCCATGAGCCGCGGCATCCACTGGACCTCGGCGCAGAACACCGTGGTACAGAAGATCCTGCGGCGCGCCCGCCGCGGCCAGAAGGTGATGCTGATTCCCGGCAATCACGACGAAGCGATGCGCGAATACGATGGCGTCTCCTTCGGTGAAATCGTGGTCCGCCACGAGCATGTCCACGTGGCCGCCGATGGCCGCCGCTACCTGCTGGTGCATGGGGACCAGTTCGACCAGGTGACGCGCTACCACCGCTGGCTGGCGATCCTCGGCGACGTCGGCTACAACCTGCTCGTCCGCCTCAATGCCGCGCTTTCGCGCGTGCGGCGCTGGCTGCGACGCCCGGGGTACTGGTCGCTGGCCGGCTATGCGAAGAACCGCGTCAAGCGCGCCGTCTCCTTCATCTTCGATTTCGAGGACGCGCTGATCCATGCCGTGCGCGAACGCTGCCTGGACGGGGTGATTTGCGGCCACATCCACAGCGCGACCATCCGCTCCGCGGGCGGCGTGGACTATGTCAACTGCGGGGACTGGGTCGACAGCTGCACGGCGATCGTGGAGCATCATGACGGCCGCCTGGAACTGGTCCGTGCCGGTCCCCGCGTCGAGCTGGCGCGCCCGGCCCGGCATGCGGCGACAGCCGCCGCGCCTGGTAACGTGCCTGTCATGGAGCATCACTAAAGTTTCGGCCTCGAACTGCAGGAGGCAGGAATGGATCTGATTCTCTGGCGCCACGCCGATGCCGAGGAAGCCCTGGGGCGCGTGCCCGACATGGACCGGCCATTGACGGAGCGCGGGCGCAAGCAGGCCCAGCGCATCGCGGACTGGCTGCGCGGGCAGCACACGAAGGATCTGCGCGTCATCGCCAGCCCGGCCCGGCGCGCGGTACAAACGGCCCAGACCCTCGGCGTGCCCGTCAAGGTGCATCGGCAACTGGCGATCGGCGCGTCGCCGGCGGAGCTCCTTGCCGCCGCCGACTGGCCTGATCACGCCGGCGCGACCGTCCTCGTCGGCCACCAGCCGGCGCTGGGTCGCCTCGCGTCCTTGCTGCTGTCGGGCGCGGAGGCCGACTGGACCATCAAGAAAGGCGGCGTCTGGTGGTTCACCAATCGCGTGCGCCACGACGAGACGCAGACCGTGCTGCGCGCGGTGTTGAATCCCTGAGCGGCCCGGCGTACTAGCTGCCGAAGGACCGGCGTACCGCCCCGGCGATTGCCTCGGCCTGGGCCGCCACCATCGCCGCATCGCCGCCCTCGACCATTACGCGCAGCACGGGTTCGGTCCCGGAAGGACGCAGCAACACCCGCCCGCCGCCCGCCAGCGCCTCTTCCGCCGCGGCCGCCGCGGCGGCAATGCCGGTGTCGGCGCGCCAGTCGAAGCCGGACGGCATGCGCACGTTGATCAACTGCTGCGGATAGAGCTTGAGGTCGGCGCAGGCGGCGCCGAGCGCTTCACCGGAGGAACGCAGTGCCGCCAGCACCTGCAGCGCGGCAATGATGCCGTCGCCCGTGGTATGGCGATCGAGGCAGATGATGTGTCCCGAGTTCTCACCGCCCAGCAGCCAGCCGCGTTCCTGCATCGCTTCCAGCACGTAGCGGTCGCCGACCTTGGCACGCGCGAGCGGAATGCCGAGGCGTGACAGCGCATGCTCGAAACCAAGGTTGCTCATCAGCGTACCGGCAACGCCGGCCACCGCCTGGGTACGGGCGCGATGCCGCGCAATGACGTAAAGCAGCTGGTCGCCGTCGTAGAGCCCGCCATCGGCGTCGACCATCACCAGCCGGTCGCCGTCGCCATCGAGCGCGATGCCGAGGTCCGCACCCGCCTCGCGTACCTTGCTGCGCAGTGTCGCCGGCGCCGTGGCACCGACTTCGTGGTTGATGTTGGTGCCGTTGGGCGCGTCGCCAACGCCGAGCACCTCGGCGCCCAGCTCGTGGAAAACGCTGGGGGCGACGTGATAGGCCGCGCCGTGTGCGCTATCGACGACGATGCGCATCCCGCGCAGGTCGAGGTCATTGGGGAAGGTGCTCTTGCAGAACTCGATGTAGCGGCCGGCGGCGTCATCGACCCGCCGCGCCTTGCCCAGGCGCGCCGAGTCCATGCATTTCATCGGCTCGTCGAGCCGGGCCTCGATGTCGTGTTCGACTGCATCCGGCAGCTTGGTGCCCTGCGCGGAGAAGAACTTGATGCCATTGTCGTCGTAGGGGTTGTGCGAGGCGGAAATCACCACGCCGGCCTGCAGGCGCAGGGCCCGCGTCAGATAGGCCACCGCCGGCGTCGGCATCGGGCCGCACAGCATGACGTCCACCCCGGACGCCGAGAAACCGGCTTCGAGCGCCGCTTCCAGCATGTAGCCCGAAATCCGCGTGTCCTTGCCGATCAGTACGGCAGGCCGCTCGCCGGGCGGCAGCGCGTCGCGGGCGACGAGCGCGGCACCGGCGGCGAAGCCCAGGCGCATGACGAAGTCGGGGGTGATCGGCGCCTCACCGACGCGTCCCCGGACACCGTCCGTGCCGAAATACTTCCTTGCCATTCAGTAACCCTCCACGGCCTGCAGCACGACCATCGCGTCGCGCGTCGCCGCCACGTCGTGCACGCGCAGGATGCGCGCGCCACGCAGGACGGCCATTACATGGGCGGCAATGCCGGCGTGCACCCGCTCGAGCACGCTGCGTCCGGTGAGCAGGCCGAGCAGCGACTTGCGCGACATGCCCACCATCAGCGGCAGTCCCGGCACCACCAGCTCGTCGAGGCGACGCAGCAGTTCCAGATTGTGCTCCAGGGTCTTGCCGAATCCAAAGCCGGGATCGACGGCAATGCGGCTGCGCTCGATGCCGGTTGCCTCGGTGGCCGCCACCCGCTCGCCAAGAAATTCGGCGACCTCCCCGACGATGTCCGCGTAGGACGGATTGTCCTGCATCGTCGTCGGCTCGCCCTGCATGTGCATCAGGCATACGGCAGCTGCGCTGGGGGCGACGACCTCGAGCGCGCCTGGCGCGCGCAGCGCATTGATGTCGTTGATCATGTCGGCACCGGCGCCGAGCACCGCGCGCATCACTTCGGGCTTGACGGTATCCACGGCGAGCGGCACGCCGCACTCGAGCAAGCCCTCGATCACCGGCAGCAGGCGCTCCACCTCCTGCCGCGACGTAACCGGCTGCGCACCCGGCCGCGACGACTCGGCACCGAGGTCGAGGATGTGCGCGCCTTCGCCGACGAGGCGATGACCGAGGGCAATCGCAGCGTGGATGTCGCCACCCAGGCCGTCACCCGAGAACGAGTCGTCGGTCAGGTTGAGCACGCCCATGATCAAGGGACGGCCCGCGTCGAGCACGAAACGGCCGCAGAGGAAGTCCTGGCTCATGAAGGAGAAACGCTGCCGGAGCACGCTCCGGCAGCGCCTGAACGGGTGGGGTCAGGCCGGCGCGGGCGCCGTCGGCTCCGGCCCCGGCGCGCCGTCGCCACGGGAACCGGGCGAAGATGGTGACGGCTTGGGCGGGCGTGGCGGCAGTCCGGCCATGATGTCGTTGATCTGGTCGGCGTCGATGGTCTCCATTTCGAGCAGGGCGGTGGCCATCGCCTCGACCTTTTCGCGGTTCTCCTCGATCAGCCGGCGTGCGCGTGCGTACTGCTCGTCGAGGATGCGGCGAATCTCGGCGTCGACCTTCTGCATCGTCGCCTCGGAGACGTTCTTGTGCGTGGTCACGGAGCGGCCGAGGAAGATTTCGCCCTCCTCCTCGCCGTAAACCATCGGCCCCATGGAATCCGACATGCCCCACTGGGTGACCATGCGCCGCGCCAGGTCGGTGGCGCGCTGGAAGTCGTTGGAGGCGCCGGTGGTCATCTGCTTCATGAAGAGTTCCTCGGCGATGCGGCCGCCGAAGAGCACGGTGATGGTGTTGAGCAGGCGCTCGCGGTCCTGGCTGT
>CAYTFA010000198.1:0-4733 GCA_964436755.1 uncultured Rhodocyclaceae bacterium
ACTCGTCGAAGCGGCCGTCGAGAAAGCTCCAGCCGCGCTGCGTATGGCGGATGAGGCTTTGCGCCTTGTACTGCGTCAGGATGCCGATGCGCCGGATGCCCGAGTTGACGCAGTTCGACAGCGTGAAGTCGACGATGCGGAACTTGCCGCCGAAGGGCACCGCCGGCTTCGAGCGCCAGTCGGTCAATTGCATCAGGCGGCTGCCGCGGCCGCCAGCGAGCACGATGCCGAAGGTGTTGCGCGTCAGTTCCCCGGCACTCATGGCCGTGTCCCCGCAGCTGCGACTACAGTTGCTTGCATGACGATTTCTCCTTGCGGCTACAATCCGCACGATAACAAAAAACCCCAACCCGCATACGCCCATGCCCGACCGCGCCATTTCCGCGCTGATCGAAGCCCGCCAGCACGATCCGTTTTCCGTTCTCGGCCTGCACCGTGATGGTGCGGCATGGCGCCTGCGCGTCTTCCGCCCGCGCAGCAAGGCCATCGCGGTCGAGCTTGCCGACGGCAGCTGGGCGCCCCTCAAGCGGCGGCCGGGTACGGATGCCTTCGAATGGCAGGGTGTGGAACCGCCGCCGCGCCCCTGGCGGCTCGACGTCGACGGGACGGTGCATTACGACCCCTATGCGTTTCCGCCGCGGCCGCCGGCGGACGACCTCTTCCTGTTCAATGCCGGCCGCCTGCGCCAGGCGTGGCGCACGCTGGGAGCCAATCCGGAAACCCGTGACGGGGTGACCGGAATCTGCTTCCGCGTCTGGGCGCCCAATGCGGAGCGTGTCTCCCTGGTCGGGGATTTCAACCATTGGGACGGTCGTGCGCATCCGCTGGCCACGCTCGGTGTGTCGGGCGTCTGGGAGCTTTTCGTGCCGGAAATGGCGGCCGGCAGCCTGTATCGCTTCGAACTGCGCCTGCGCGGCAGCGGCAAGGTGGTCATGAAATCCGACCCCTATGCGCGCGCCTTCGAGCGGCGTCCGGCGACGGCCTGCCGGATCGCCCCGCCCGCGGCGCATGCCTGGGGCGACAGTGCCTGGATGGAACGGCGCGCCCGCAGCGGCAGCACCGGCGACTGGCTTTCCGCGCCGATGAGCGTCTACGAGCTGCACGCAGGAAGCTGGATGCGGCACCCGGACCGCAGCTTCCACAGCTATCACGACCTCGCCCGGCATCTGGTGCCCTACCTGGTCGAAATGGGCTACACGCACGTCGAATTCCTGCCGCTGATGGAGCATCCGCTCGACGAATCCTGGGGTTACCAATGCACCGGCTTCTTCGCGCCGAGTTCGCGCTTCGGCAGCCCCGACGACCTGCGCTTCCTGATCGACAGCCTGCACCAGGCCGGCATCGGCGTGATCCTCGACTGGGTGCCGGGCCACTTTCCGGCCGACGACTGGGCGCTGGCGCATTTCGACGGCACGGCGCTCTACGAGCACGAGGACCCGAAGCAGAAGATGCATCCCGACTGGGGCACGCATGTCTTCAACTATGGCCGCAACGAGGTGCGCAGCTTCCTGCTGTCCTCGGCGGCATATTGGTTGTCCGAGTTCCATGTCGACGCCCTGCGCGTCGACGCCGTGGCGTCGATGCTCTACCTCGACTATTCGCGCAAGCCCGGCGAATGGACGCCGAACGTGCACGGCGGCCGCGAGAACCTGGAGGCGATCGCCTTCCTGCGCGAACTCAACGAGATGGTGCACGCCGACTTTCCCGGTGCGCTGACCATCGCCGAGGAATCGACGGCCTGGCCCATGGTGTCGCGGCCGACCTGGCTTGGTGGCCTCGGCTTCTCCATGAAGTGGAACATGGGGTGGATGAACGACTCGCTCGACTACATGCGCCACGATCCCGTACATCGGCGCTTCCACCATGAGCGACTGACGTTCGGGCAGCTTTATGCGTACAGCGAGAATTTCCTGCTCCCGCTCTCGCACGACGAGGTGGTGCACGGCAAAGGTTCGCTGGTCGGCAAGATGCCCGGCGACGAATGGCAGCGCTTTGCCAACCTGCGGCTGCTGCTCGCCTACCAGATGACGGCGCCGGGCAAGAAGCTGCAGTTCATGGGCGCCGAACTCGGCCAGACCGGCGAATGGCGTTCCGGCGAGGAACTGCCCTGGCACCTGCTGCAGTATCCGCTTCATGCGGGCACGCGGCGGCTCGTCGCCGAACTCAACCGGCTGTATGTGTCGGAACCCGCCTTGCATGAACTCGATTTCTCTCCCGATGGCTTCCAGTGGATCGACTGCCACGATGCCGACCAGTCGGTGGTGAGCTGGCTGCGCCGCTCGCGTGACGGTCGCCACGCCGTGGTGGTGCTTAACTTCACTCCGGTACCGCGCAACGGCTATCGCCTCGGCGTGCCCATCGCGCAGGACTACGTCGAGCGCATCAACACGGATTCGGTGCATTACGGCGGCACCGACCTCGGCAACGGCGGCCGCGTCGCGGGGCAGGCGATACCCTGGATGGGCTTCCCCGCCTCGCTGACGCTGACGCTGCCGCCGCTGGCTGCGCTGGTTCTGCTGCCCGCCTGAGACGCCCGCCTCAATTGCCGAGCAGTCCTCCGGCGAGCAGGCGGTCTATCTCCGCCTCTGCCGCGATCCAGTCCTGCAACGGATCACCCGGTGCAAAGCCACGCCGTTCGGCGATGTAATAGGCGGCGATCTCGACGTAGTTGCGCCGTTGTTCCGCCGACACCAGCGACTTCGCAACCCGCTTGCGCGGGGCGCGCGCAGCCTTGGGGGAAGCTTCCTGCCTGGGTGCGCTCTTTGCAGGCGCCTTCGCTTTCGTCGCGACCTTTGCCGGCGTCGCAGGCTTTGCCGTGGGGGCCTTCACCACGGTCTTGGGCGCGCTCGCCGTCCGGCTGACCGCGCTCTTGCTGCCCTTTTTCGTTGCCATGGGCTCCTCCTCGCTCTCGCTTGTCCTACTGTCATGGTGCGCCGGCTCCATGACAGGTTGTTGACAATCGTCAAGGAGGGCGCGGATTTTGCGGGCGGTGCGGACCTCAGGCGATCGCAAGGCGCAAGGCGCCGCGCAGCCCGAGGCGGTCGTCGACGACCGCATGCACGGGCATCCTTGCTGCCAGCGCGGCATGCTCGGCCTTGTCGTTGAACGCCGGCAGGAAGCGGCTGTCTGCCAGCGCCGGAAGCAGGTGGCCGGCGATGCCGCCGGCGATGAAGACCCCGCCTCGCGCCAGGCAGGCGAGTGCCATGTCACCGGCGAATGCTCCGTAGGCGGCAAGAAAGAGATCGACCGCGCGCCGTTCGCCTCCGTCGGCGGCCAGCGAGCGTGCCACGATCTCTGCCGGCGCGAGCACGGCGCCGGTCAGGTGCTCGGCGATATGCACGAGGCCCGGACCGGATACGACGCGCTCCCAGGTGACGCGTCCGTGGCGCGCGAAAAGGAAATCCCGGAGGGCTGCTTGTTCCGCATCGGCTGGGGCGAAGCCGGCATGTCCGCCTTCGCCGGCAACGATGCGCCAGCCCTCGCCCTGCGGCAGCACGATGGCCATGCCGAGCCCGGTGCCGGCGCCGACGACGAGTCGCGGTGCGTCGGCCAGCGGTTCGCCGCGCTGCAGGGTGACCAGTGCATCCACCGGTGCGGTGACAGCGCCCATCGCCGCGGCCGCGAAGTCATTGACCAGTCGCGGCTCGGGCAGGGCGAAGCGCCGGGCGATCTCCGCGGCGTCTACGGTCCACGGCAGATTGGTCAGCCGCGCCGAGCGTCCGTCATCGGCGATCGGGCCGGCCAGCGCGAAGCAGCCCGAGCCGATCGCGCGGGGGGCGATGCCGGAGTCGGCGAGGAAGGCGTCGAGCACGGCAGGAAAGCCCGGATGGGCAGCGTTCTCGTAACGGCGTTCGAAGACCAGGCCTGAGGGATCGGCGATGCCGAGCAGCGTCTTGGTACCGCCGACGTCGGCGCCGAGAATGTAGCGGCCTTCTACCGGCATTCCTTGCGTGGAAGCATCCGATGCCGCCCCGGGGCGGCCCTGCGGCGGCAGGTTCAAACCGCCACCGGTGCGGCGATATGGGGATGCGGATCGTACCCTTCGAGCATGAAGTCCTCGTAGCGGAAGGCAAAGAGGTCCTTCACATCGGGATTGATCCGCATCGTCGGCAGCGGACGTGTATCGCGCGAGAGCTGGAGCTGCGCCTGCTCGAGGTGATTGCTGTACAAGTGCGCGTCGCCGAAGGTATGCACGAACTCGCCGGGACGGTAGCCGCAGACCTGCGCCACCATCATGGTGAACAGTGCGTAGGAGGCGATGTTGAAGGGCACGCCGAGGAAAATGTCGGCGCTGCGCTGGTAAAGCTGGCAGGAGAGCGCGCCGTCGGCGACATAGAACTGGAACAGCGCATGGCAGGGCGGCAGCTTCATGCGCGGGATGTCGGCCGGATTCCAGGCCGAGACGATATGGCGACGCGAGTCCGGGTTCCTCTTCAGCCCGTCGACGAGCTCGCGGATCTGGTCGATCTCGCCACCGTCGGCAGCGGGCCAGTGTCGCCACTGGTGGCCGTACACGGGGCCGAGGTCGCCGTCGGCGTCGGCCCATTCGTCCCAGATCGAGACCTTGTTCTCCTTGAGCCAGCGGATGTTGGTCTCGCCGCGCAGGAACCACAGTAGTTCGACGATGATCGAGCGCAGGTGCAGCTTCTTGGTGGTCAACACCGGGAAGCCCTGCGCCAGGTCGAAGCGCATCTGCCAGCCGAACACCGAGCGCGTGCCGGTGCCGGTGCGGT
>CAYTFA010000199.1:0-4673 GCA_964436755.1 uncultured Rhodocyclaceae bacterium
GCGCCGCGACCTGGTTTTCGAGTTCGGTAGCGCTGAGCGCCATCGGCCGGCGGCCGAAGCCCGCGAGGTCGGGGTAGCTCGGGTGGGCGCCGAGCGAAACGCCATGCCGCAGCGCCTCGCGGACGGTGCGGCGCATTATGTCCGGGTCGCCCGCGTGTCCGCCGCAGGCGATGTTCGCCGAGGCGACGATGCCGAGCATCGCCGCGTCGTCGCCCATCGTCCAGGGGCCGAAGCCTTCGCCGAGATCGGCATTGAGGTTAATCCGCATCGATGACTCCGTCGATCAGGTTGGCGTTGTACAGAGCGTCGAGGTCCATGTCGGGCCCTGCCGGCCCGATCGAGGCGAGCGCCTTGGCCAGCGCAACGGATTGCTCGCGGCGCGCGGCCAGCGCGGCCGCCATGTCGACAAGGGCAAAACGCAGCGTCTGGCCCGGCAGCAGATGGGCAAGGCGAGGCAGGTCGGCACCGATCACCGTGGCGATCTTGGCATAGCCGCCGACCGTCTGACAATCCGCGAGCAGGACGATCGGACGGCCGTCGCCCGGAACCTGTATCGCTCCGGGCGTGACGGCTTCGGAAACGATGTCGGCGCCGCCGACGTGGCCCATGGTCGGCCCGTCGAGACGCAGACCCATGCGGTCGGCCTCGCGGCCGACCCTGAATTCGGCGTCGAGGAAGGTCGACCACGACTCGTCCGGAAACCTCGAGCGCTGCGGTCCCGGCAGGATCCTGAGGGGGCCATGCGGCACGCCGGGTGGCGCGGGAAGGCAGCGCGGGGCATGGTGGCCGGCGGCGCCAGTCATCAGCAGGTCACCGGCCGCCAGGTTGCGGCCGCCCATGCCGCCGATGCCGGCGCGCGCATAGGTTGAGCGGCTGCCCAGCACCGACGGCACGTCGATTCCGCCGGCGATGGCGACATAGCCGATGCCGCTGCGCAGGTTTCCGGCGACCAGGGTCTCCCCGGGCGACAGCGCGTGGCCGCGCCAGTTGGCGGCCTGTCGCGACTGACCGGAAGCGTCGATGATCGTGGCCGCGAAGTCGCCGGCCAGGGCGACGATGCAGGGGTCGTGCGCGCGCAGGCTCGGGCCGAGCAGGCGGACTTCGATGGCGGCGGCGGCAACGTCGTTGCCCGCCAGCGTATTGGCCAGCGCCAGCCAGACTGCATCGAGCGCGCCGGACAGCGGAACGCCGAGATGCCGGTAGCCGGGCCGGCCGGTGTCCTGGATGCTCGCCGGAAACCGGCACTCGATGACTTCGATCATGGAGTCAGCCAGCGGGAGCGGTCGAGGTTGCCCTGCGCTATGCCGGCTTCGAGCCGACTGAACTCGCTGGCGTCAACGGCGCGAAACCGGACGCGGTCGCCCGCCGCCAGCAGCGAGGGTCGATCGCCGGCGTGCAGGTCGAACAGCGGTACTGGCGTGCGCCCGAGGAGGTGCCAGCCGCCGGGGCTCTGCCAGGGGTAGACCGCGGCCTGCCGTCCCGCGATGGCGACGCTGTTGGCGGGAACGGCGGTGCGGGGTGTCGCGCGACGCGGCAGGCTTAGCCATTCCGGCAGCAGGCCCATGTAGGGAAACCCGGGTAGGAAGCCGATCAGGAAGACGCGCAACTCCACGTCGCACAGGGCAGTCACGATCTCGGCCTCGCTGCGACCCGTCGCCGCGGCGGCCTCGGCAAGATCGGGCCCGGACTCGCCGCCGAAGTGCACCGGGAGCCACCACTGCCGGGCGGTGGATTCAACCGCTTTCCCGGTGGCGGCAGCTTCGCGCAGTGCGGTCGCCACCAGATCGCGGTCCGCCCGCAACGGGTCGAAATGCACCGTAAGCGAGGCATACGCCGGCACGACATCGGTGATGCCCGAGGGAGGGGCGGCGAGCAGCGCATCGCGCGCCGCCATGACCTGGTCGTTGAGCCCGGAATCGATCTCTTCGCCGAACTCCAGGGTCAGCGCGGCATCCCCGAGGTCGACCAGACGGGCTTTCATCCCACCATGCGCTGCGGCAGCCAGGTGACGATGCCGGGAACTGCATAGATGATGCCGACCGCAGCGACCATCAGAAAGAAGGCCGGCAGCGCCGTGCGCGCGATCCAGGGCAGCTGCTTGTCGGTCATGCCCTGCAGCACGAAGAGGTTGAAGCCGACGGGTGGCGTGATCTGCGCCATTTCGACGACGACGACGAGGAAGACGCCGAACCAGACGAGGTCGATTCCGGCGGCCATGATGGTCGGCTGGATGACGCCGATGGTGAGCACCACCATCGAGATGCCATCGAGGAAGCAGCCGAGGATGATGTAGAAGATCATCAGGCCGAAGAGCAGCCAGAAAGGCGTGAGCCCCAAGCCGCCGATCCACTCGGCGAGCTGGCGCGGCAGGCCCAGGTAGCCCATCGAGAGCGTCAGGAAGCTCGAGCCGGCGAGGATCAGGGCGATCATGCAATACAGGCGCGTGGCGCCGAGCAGGCTTTCGCGGAAGGTCTGCCAGTTGAGCGAGTGCTGGAACGCGGCCAGCGCGAGGCTGCCCACCACGCCCAGCGCCGCCGCCTCGGTCGCCGTGGCCACGCCGATGTAGATCGAGCCGAGCACCAGCACGATCAGCAGCACGACGGGGATCAGATTGCGCGATGCCTGCAGCTTTTGCGCGATCGTGGTGTGCTCGGCGACCGGAGGCACGGCGTCGGGGTGGAGCAGGGCCCAGACGATGATCCAGCTCATGAACAGCCCGGCCAGCATCAGCCCCGGCAGCACGCCGCCGATGAACAGCTTGGCAATCGATACCTCGGCGGCGACGCCATAGACGATCATGATGATGGACGGCGGAATCAGCAGGCCCAGCGTGCCCGCACCGGCCAGCGTGCCGATCGTGATGTCGTCCGGGTAGCCGCGGCTCTTCAGCTCGGGCAGGGTGATCTTGCCGATGGTTGCGCAGGTGGCGGCGGACGATCCGGAGACGGCGGCGAAGATCGTGCAGCCGATGACATTGGTGTGGAGAAGGCGGCCGGGCAGCTTTTCCAGCCAAGGCGCAAGGCCCTTGAACATGTCTTCGGAAAGCTTGGTGCGGAACAGGATCTCGCCCATCCAGAGGAACATCGGCAGCGCGGTCAGCGTCCACGACGAGGAGGTACCCCAGATCGTCACGGCCATCGCATCGCCGGCGGGACGGGAGGAGAAGAGCTCCATGCCGAGCCAGCCGACGCCGAGCAGGGCCAGCCCGATCCAGATTCCGCTGGCCAGCAGGCCGAACAGTGCGGCAATGAGGAAGAAGGTGATCGCCAGGCTCATGGGGTGGTCATCGTCGGGCTATTCGCTGCGTACCGGTTCCGCGTTCGGGTCGCGATGGCGCAGGTGGGTTCCGCGCACCACGCCGACGAAATCCTCGAGCAGCGCGAGCAGGAACACGGCGGCGCCGACTGCCATGCCGAGCTGGGGAATCCAAAGCGGGGTCGCATCGTTGCTCTGCGAGACGTCGTTGAACTGGAACGATTGCCAGACGAGCCGCGCCGAGAACCAAGCGAGCAGCAGGGCAAGCAGGATGCCGGCGCCGTGGCACCAGAGCTCGAGCCAGCGCCGGTGCGCCGGGTTGAGCCGGTCGAGGATCAGCGTGACGCGGATGTGTTCGCCGCGTCGCAGCGTATGGGCGAGGGCCAGGAAGGCCGACGCCGCCATGCAGTAGCCGGCATAGGCATCCGTGCCGCGCACATGGAAGTCGAGCAGGCGCCCGAACACCGACAGCAGGATCGCCACCAGCGTGCCGATCATGAACAGCGCCCCCGCCCACGCGGCGGCGCCGTACACCCGGTCGAGCAGGCGTCGACCGGTCACGTCACTTCCGATAGGCGTCGAGGATGGCCTGGCCTTCGGCGCCGGCGGTCTTCTGCCATTCGCCGATCATGGTGTCGCCGACCTTCTTCATGTCCGCCTTGAGCGCCGCGGAAGGCGCGGCCACCGTCATGCCGTTCTTGCCCAGGGTCTCGATCCAGACCTTGGTCTTCTCTTCGCTGGTCTTCCAGCCGCGCGCCTCGGCTTCCACCGCGGCCTTCAGCAGGGCATCCTGGCTCGGCTTGTCGAGCGCATCGAAGGCCTTTTGCGACACCAGTACCGCATTCTTCGGCAGCCAAGCCTGGGTGTCGTAGTAGTACTTCACCTGTTCCCAGACCTTGGAGTCGACGCCAGTGGCGGCGGAGGTCATGAAGGCCGAGACGGCGCCGGTGGCGAGCGCCTGGGACAGTTCGGCGGCCTGGATGGTCACCGGCTGGGCGCCCACGAGTTCGGCAATGCGCGAGGTCTGCGGGCTGTAGGCACGCCACTTGACACCCTTGAGGTCGGCGCCGGCGCTGATCGGCTTCGCCGAGAAGATGCCCTGCGGCGGCCATGGCACGGAGAACAGCACCTTCATCCCCTGCTTTGCCAGCAGGGCGTCGAGCGCCGGCTTCTGCGCGGCGGCCAGCTTCTTCGCCTCGGCGTAGGAGGTGGCAAGGAAGGGCACGCTGTCGGCGCCGAAGATCGGGTTCTCGTTGTTGGCACCGCTGAGGATGATCTCGCCGACCTGCGCCTGGCCGCCCTGGATGGCGCGCTTGATCTCGTTCGCCTTGTACAGCGAACCGGCCGGATGCACGGTGATCTTGAGCTTGCCGGCCGTGGCCTTGTCGACGTCGGCGGCGAACTGGACGATGTTCTCG
>CAYTFA010000200.1:0-4646 GCA_964436755.1 uncultured Rhodocyclaceae bacterium
GCCGGTGTAGCGGACGCCGAGCCCGGGCACCTGGGCCGAGGCATCCGCTGCCGGCGTGTTGAGCGCGGCAATGCACAGCGGCTCCCACAGGAAGCGGCGCTGGCGCGGAGGCGTCTCCAGCGCATCGAGCCATTGCGCGACGCTGCAGTCCGGCGTGACGCGGTAGCCGTCCGCCTGCAGGCGGCGCATGAGGCGCACGGCGGCGAGCTTCTCTCGCAGGTCGAGGCCGCGCGCCAGCAGCAGGGCCAGGGCCGTGTGCAGCGGCGCCGGCAGCCGCGGTGCATGCATGACGAATTCACCGGGGAATTCGAGATGCAGCGGCGTGCGGCGCAGCAGCTGCGCCGGGTCGGCGCCCACCGTGCGCATCAGGCGCAGGGTTTCGCCATAGGCACCGACCAGGATGTGGGCGCCGTTGTCCACCTGCAACCCGTCGAACTCGACGGCGCGCGCCCGCCCGCCCGGTGTGCGCGACGCCTCGAAGACCTCGACGGCGGCGCCGGCCGCGGTCAGTTCGACCGCCGCCGCGAGCCCGGCATAGCCGGCACCGATGACGGCGACGTTCAGGCGCGCAGCCATGTCTTCGCCGCCAGCCAAAGCTTGTGGGGTGCCGAAAGGCTGACGTGTCGATCGAGCACCGGGCACCCCGAGCGCTCGATCGCATCCAGGGTGGCGCGGTAGATCGCTGCCATCACCAGGCCGGCGCGTTGCGCCTTGCGGTCGCAGGCCGGCAACTGGGCGAGGGCCTGCGCATAGGTGGCGCGGGCGCGGCCCACCTGGAATTCCATGAGGCGGCGGAACGCATCGCCGGAGCGTCCCTGCAGGATATCGTCCTCGGTCACGCCGAAGCGTGCCAGCTCGTCCTGCGGCAGGTAGATGCGGCCGCGTCGTGCGTCCTCGCCGACGTCGCGGATGATGTTGGTGAGCTGGAAGGCGAGCCCGAGGTCGTGGGCATATTTCAGTGTGCGCCGGTCGCGGTAGCCGAAGATCTCGGCGGCGAGCAGGCCGACCACGCTGGCGACGCGGTAGCAGTAAAGGTGCAGGGCCTTGAAGTCGGGATAGCGCGCATGGTCGAGGTCCATCTCCATGCCGTCGATGATTTCAAGCAGTTGCTCCTGGGGCAGGGAGAAGCTCGCCAGCGTCGAGGCCAGCGCCTGGGTTACGGGGTGCGTGGGCTGCCCCTGGTAGAGCATCGCCACTTCGCTGCGCCACCAGGCCAGCTTGGCGCGCGCCACGCCGGAGTCGGCGCATTCGTCGACCGCATCGTCGACCTCGCGGCAGAAGGCGTAGAGCGCCGTGATCGCCTGGCGCCGCTTCGGCTCGAGGAAGAGGAAGCTGTAGTAAAAGCTCGAGCCGCTGGCCGCCGCCCGCTGCTGGCAATAGTCGTCCGGGGTCACGGCGACCTCACCAGCGAACGCCAGAGGATCGGCGGCCAGTCCCAGGCCCGCAGCGTCGGCCGGCGTGCAAAGACGTCGTAGTCGACGGCTTCTATCCTGTCCAGGATGCGCAGGCCGCCGGCCACCGTGGCGCGGATCTCGAGGCCGATGCGGCCCGGCAGGTCCCAGCCGAGGCTGGCACCGGACAGCATCAATGCCCGCGCCCGGTCGACCTGGAAGCGCAGCAGGGCGCGGAAATCGGCATCGGCAACACCCCGCAGCAGGTCCGCCTCGCGGACGCCGAAGGCCGCCATCTCGTCCTGCGGCAGGTAGATGCGGCCGCGCGGGCCCTTGCCGGCGTCGATGCCGACGTCCTGCCAGTGGTTGATGAGCTGCAGGGCGGAGCAGATGGCATCCGAGCGGCGCAGGTTGTCCGCCGTTGCGGCGCCGAACAGGTGCAGCAGCAGCCGCCCGACGGGATCGGCGGAACGGCGGCAGTAGTCCATCAATTCGGCAAAGTCCGCGTAGCGGTCCTTTTCCACGTCCTGGCTGAAGGCGTCGAGCAGGTCGCGCAGCAGCGGCACGGGCAGCCGGTACCGGGCGACGGCGGGCTGCAGGCGGCGGAATACCGGATGGTCGCTGGCTTCACCGCGCTCGAGGGCATCGAGCTGCGCCTGGTAGCCGGCGAGCAGTTCGTGCCGTTGCACGGGGGGGCGGTCGCCCTCGTCGGCGAAATCGTCGGCGCTGCGCGCGAAGCCGTAGATCGCCGCGACGGGCTCGCGCAGGCGGGCCGGCAACAGCAGCGAGGCGACGGGGAAATTCTCGTAATGGTCGACGGCCATGGACGCTGCCAGTATAGCCACGGGGCGTGGCGCGGGCATGGCCTTGCGGCTGCGCCGGGGGGCGAAAGCGGGTAAAATCCTCGATCCACGTCGCGGGGCGGGGACGCCCCGGCGTCCGCGGGCGGCGTGCGCCCGGGTGGCGAAATTGGTAGACGCACCAGATTTAGGTTCTGGCGCCGCAAGGCGTGGGGGTTCGAGTCCCTTCCCGGGCACCAGCTTTGCCGGGCGGAGCCGGGCGTCGCAACGGATACGATTTCAATTGGCGGATAGGAAATGACGGACATGGCAACGACGGAAGCCGCAGGCAATGCGGGCAGCGCGCTGGAGCGGCGCATCGAAGTGACCCTGGCGATGGCCGAGATCGACAAGGATGTCGATCAGCGCCTGCGGCAGATGTCGCGCACCGTGAAGATGGCCGGCTTCCGGCCGGGCAAGGTGCCGATGAAGATGGTCGCCCAGCACTACGGCGCGCAGGCGCGCTCGGAGGCGATCGGGGCAGCGGTGGAGCGGGCCTACGGCGAAAAGGTGCGCGAGCAGAACCTGCGCGTCGCCGGCTATCCCCGCATCGAGCCGCGCGCCGAGGCTGGCGAGGGGCAACTGGGATTCACCGCGGTGGTCGAGGTCTATCCCGAGATCACGCTCGGCGATGTCACCGGCCAGCCGATCGAGAAGCCGACCCTGGAGGTAACCGACGCCGAGGTCGACAAGACCCTGCAGGTGCTGCGCAAGCAGCGCATGAGCTTCGCTGCGGCCGATCGTGCGTCGCAGAAGGATGACCGG
Source organism: uncultured Rhodocyclaceae bacterium (assembly GCA_964436755.1). Taxonomy (GTDB): domain Bacteria; phylum Pseudomonadota; class Gammaproteobacteria; order Burkholderiales; family Rhodocyclaceae; genus Sulfuritalea. The sequence continues at coordinate 2,996 of CAYTFA010000200.1, forward strand.
CTGGTGATCGATTTCCTCGGTCGCAAGAATGGCGAGGAGTTCGCCGGCGGCAAGGCCACGGACTACACGGTGATCGTCGGCGGCGGCATGATGCTGCCCGATTTCGAGGCGCAGCTCGAAGGCGTGCGCCCGGGCGACGCCAAGCGCTTCAACGTCGCCTTCCCGGCCGATTACCACGCTGCCGAGCTTGCCGGCGCCACGGTCGAGTTCGAGATGACGGTGAAGCAGGTCGAGGCGCCGCAACTGCCCGGGGTCGACGCCGATTTCGCGCGCCAGCTTGGCGTGGCTGACGGCGACGTCGCCAAGATGATGGCCGAGGTCCGCTCCAACCTCCAGCGCGAGGTGAAGAAGCGCCTCGGCGCGCGGGTCAAGGAGCAGGTCATGGAGGCGCTGATGCGCGTCACCCCGGTCGAGGTGCCGCGCGCCCTGGTCGAGATGGAGTCGGAGCAGATGGCCGAAACGGCCAAGCGCGACATGGCTGCGCGCGGCATGGCGGTGAAAAGCCTGCCGGTGGATGCCTCGTGGTTCACCGACCAGGCCAAACGTCGTGTCACCCTCGGCCTGCTGCTCGGCGAACTGGTGAAGGCCAACGACCTGCACGCCAAGCCCGAGCAGGTACGCGGAATTGTGGATGAATTCGCCGAGACCTTCGAGGATCCGAAGGAAGTCGTGCGCTGGTACTATTCCCAACCGCAGCGCCTTGCCGAGGCCGAAGCCCTGGCGCTGGAGAACAACGTCGTCGAATGGGTGCTGGCCCGCGCCCAGGTATCGGAAAAGCCGATCGCCTTCGACGACCTGATGGGTAACTCAGCCTCTTGATCTTGCCGGAGACGTCCATGTTCGGATCCCGATTTGCCGGCGGCGCACACGACGCGCCGCTGCCCGATGCGCAGGCCCTCGGTCTGGTGCCGATGGTCATCGAGACCAGCGGCCGCGGCGAGCGTGCCTACGACATCTACTCGCGGCTGCTGCGCGAGCGGGTCGTGTTCCTGGTCGGGCCGGTCAATGATGCGACGGCGAACCTGGTCGTCGCCCAGCTGCTGTTCCTCGAGTCGGAGAATCCCGACAAGGACATCTACTTCTACATCAACTCGCCGGGCGGCTCGGTGACGGCCGGCATGGCGATCTACGACACCATGCAGTTCATCAAGCCCGACGTGTCGACGCTGTGCGTCGGTCAGGCAGCCAGCATGGGCGCCTTCCTGCTCGCGGCGGGTGAGAAGGGCAAGCGCTTCTGCCTGCCCAACTCGCGCGTGATGATCCACCAGCCGATGGGCGGCTTCCAGGGCCAGGCCTCGGACATCGAGATCCACGCCAAGGAGATCCTGTTCCTCAAGCAGCGCCTCAACGAGATGCTGGCGAAGCACACCGGGCAGCCGATCGAGCGCATCGAGCGCGACACCGACCGCGACAACTTCCTCTCCGCCGACGCGGCCGTCGAGTACGGCCTGGTCGACAAGGTGCTGTCCAGCCGCGCCGAAGCGGCGGGCTGATCCGGACGGGGCGACGGCGATGGCGGACAAGAAGCCGGGCAGCGGGGAGAAGCTCCTCTATTGCTCCTTCTGCGGCAAGAGCCAGCACGAGGTCAAGAAGCTCATCGCCGGGCCGTCGGTGTTCATCTGCGACGAGTGCATCGAGCTGTGCAACGACA
>CAYTFA010000201.1:0-4620 GCA_964436755.1 uncultured Rhodocyclaceae bacterium
GGCGGGCCAGGGCCTTCTGGATCTCGTCCTCGACGCCGTGCAGGTCGAACAGCGGACGCTCGCCGGTGTAATGGACCAGGCGGTCACTGACCTGCGGCACGTATTCCTGGGCAAAGGCCTGCAGCTTCTGGAAGTTCTCGCGCGAGTCGATGATGACGCCGGTGGTTTCGACATTCACCAGGTCGCGCAGCACGCGCTGCGCCAGGGTCAGATCGTGGTGCAGCATCAGCGGTGGATGGGCACCGACGGCGCGGTTGCGGATCTCGCTCCAGATACGCCGCAGGTAGGCAATGTCGGCGGCCAGCTCGTCGTCGCCGGCCGCCGCGCCGACGGTGCGCAGGATGAAGCCCCCGGGCTGGTCGCCGGGCAGCAGGGCGAGCAGGCGCGCGCGCAGGCGCTCGCGCTCGGCCTCGTCGCCAATGCGCTGCGAGACGCCGATGTGGCTGTCCTGCGGCAAATGCACCAGCAGCCGGCCGGCGATCGAGATCTGCGTGGTAAGGCGTGCGCCCTTGGTGCCGATCGGGTCCTTCTGCACCTGCACCATCAGCGACTGCCCTTCCGAGAGGATGCGCTCGATGGGCCGCGGCTCGTGGCCGCCGTTGCCGTTGCCGCGTTCGCTCCAGATGTCGGCAACGTGGAGGAAGGCCGTGCGCTCGAGGCCGATTTCGACGAAGGCCGACTGCATGCCAGGCAGCACGCGCACCACGCGGCCGAGATAGACATTGCCGACGATGCCGCGTCCGTTGGTGCGTTCGATGTGGAGTTCCTGCACCACACCCTGCTGCAGCAGTGCGGCACGCGTTTCCTGCGGCGTGAAATTGATGAGGAACTGCTCGGTCACCGCGAAGCCCTCTTCCCATCCCCCTCCCGGAGGGAGGGAGCGATTACGCTCCGGCCGCGGAAAAGCACGGCCTCCATTTGGTGCGCCGACCCCGGCTTGGGGCTGCCCTGCGTCAGGGTCACAGCGGAAGCCCGAAGTCGCGCAGCAACAGCGCAGTTTCGCACAAGGGCAGGCCGACGATGCCGGAATGGGAGCCGTGGATGTGTTCGACGAAGACGGCAGCGCGGCCCTGGATGCCATAGGCGCCGGCCTTGTCCATCGGCTCGCCGCTGTGCACGTAGCGGCGGATTTCCTCGGCGCCCAGGGTGCGGAAGCGCACATCGCTTGCCGAAACGCGATGCTCGACACGCTCGCCGCGCGCGACGGCGACCGCGGTGAGCACGCGGTGGGTGCGTCCCGACAGGCGGGCCAGTACGGCTTCCGCCTCTGCCGCATCGCGCGGTTTGCCGACCACGGTGCCATCGACGTCGAGGGTTGTATCCGCCGCCAGCACCGGGCGCGCGACGATGGAGCGGCGGCCGACCAGGTCGGCGCCGAACGCCGCCTTGGCGCGGGCCACGCGCACCACGTAGTCGTCCGGGGTCTCGCCGGCACGCCAGTCCTCGCTGACCTCCGCATCGTCGCGCGGCGGCAGGCGGAACAGCAGCAGGTCGAAGCGCACGCCGATCTGCGTCAGCAGTTCTCGGCGGCGCGGGCTGCGCGAGGCAAGGTAGATGCGCGGGTCGATCGTCGACGTCATGGCAGGGCGGGGTGGTCTGGCAGGCGGCGAGAATAGCCTCAGTCGCGGTGGTAGGGGTGGCCCTTTGTCACACTGTAGGCGCGGTACAAAGCTTCGGCCAGCAGCACGCGCACGAGGGCGTGGGGCAGCGTCAGGCTCGACAGGCGCAGGGTCTCGTGGGCGGTTTCGCGCAGGCGCGCATCCAGTCCATCGGGACCGCCGACGATGAAGGCAACGTCGTCACCCGCCTCGACCCAGCGCGTCAGGCGGTCGGCCAATTGCCGCGTGGTGAGCGCCTCGCCCCGTTCGTCGAGCGCCACGCGGCGGCAGCCGAGGGGCAGGCGCGCTTCGATGCGGGTGGCTTCGGCGGCCATCAGGGCCGCAGCGTTCTTGCCCGTGTTGCGCGGCTCGGGCTTGATTTCAACGAGTTCCAGCGGCAGCTCGCGCGGCATGCGCTTCGCGTACTCGATCCAGCCGGCGCTGACCCAGTCCGGCGGTCGCGCGGCGACCGCCGCGACGAGCAGCTTCATGCGCCGGCGTCGCCGTCACCCGCCTTTCGCCGTGCGCGCGCGGGCGTGACCTTCCAGAGTTCCTCGAGGTTGTAGTAGGTGCGTACGGCCGGCTGCATGACGTGGACCACGATGTCACCGAGGTCCACCAGCACCCACTCCCCGCCGTCCTCCCCCTCGATGCCGAGCACCTGGCCCCCTGCTTCGGCGACCTTGTCGGCAACGTTCTTCGCCAGCGACCGGACGTGTCGGTTCGAATCGCCGGTGGCGATGACAACGCGATCGAACATGGCGGAGAGCTTGCTGGTGTTGATGACTTCGACGTTCTTCGCCTTGACGTCCTCGAGCGCGCCGACGGCGAGCTTCTGCAGTTTCCTAATGTCCATGCGGGGTCCGGTAGAGCTGACGGGATTCAATATAGTCGAGAACGGCCGGGGGAACCAGATGGCGTATGTCGCCACGCCGGTGCAGGCGTTCGCGGATGGCGCTGGCCGAGACTTCCAGCGCCGTGATGGCAAACGGGACGATGCAGCCCGCGGCCTTCGCGGCGATTTCGACGGCATCGCCGACGCGGGCGCGAAACTCGAGGTCGAGCGGCGCCTCGCCGGTGCCAACCTGCAGTTCATGCCCGGCCCGGGTCGCAACCGCGATGTGCGCAAGGCCGAACAGCTCGCGCCAGCGGTGCCAGGCATCGAGGCGGGCAAAGGCGTCGGCCCCGAGCAGCAGTACCAGCGGCCGGTCCGGACCGGCCTCGCGGCGCAGGCGCTCGAGGCTGTCGATCGTGTAGCTCGGCTTTCCGTCAGTTGCAGCAAGCACCTCGGCGTCATCGACGCCAAAGCCAGCCTGGCCGGCCAACGCCTGCCTCACCATCGCCAGGCGGTCGACGGCAGGCGTACCGGGGGCGCCGCGCAATGGCGGGTTGCCGGCGGGAACGAAGCGCACCTCGCCCAGGCGCAGCGCTTCCCGCGCTTCTATGGCCAGCCGGAGGTGGCCGATGTGCAGGGGGTCGAAGGTGCCGCCGAAGATGCCGAGCGGGGCGGCGGCGTCACTCATCGTCGACAGCGTCAGGCATCGGAGCGAAGACGTCGCGGTAGGAAAGGTAGATGCTGGCCACCATGGTCGGCGCGAGGACGAAGACCAGCAGCATGCGTAGCGCCGTCGATAGCACCGCCTGCAGGTACTGCGAGACGAGGCCGGCAAAGAGCAGCAGCGCGGCCGGTACCGCGACACCGACCAAGGCCAGGGCCAGGCCATAGACGGTGAAGGCCCGCCAGTTGCGCCAGCTCGCGACAAAACTGAAGAACAGCGATTTGGCGGCGCCGACACCGTCCCAGGCGGCCAGCAGCGGCGCGAACCAGAAGGCCATCAGGAGCGGCGTGGCCAGGACCAGGATGACGGCCATGTCCTGTGCCAGGGCGACGGCTTCCTCCGGTGAAATTCCGTCGGCGATGTTCACCGGGTCGCCGAAAAACGAGCCACCCAGCACGAGCAGGCTCGAGCCAAGCAAATGCAGGCCGCCCAACTGCAGCATGACGCCGCGTCGCGCCGAAAGTCCGGCACCCAGGCTCTGTGCGGAAAACCCCTGCTCCTGTTCGACGGCACGGCAGCCGTTGCCGAGCACCACGGTCAACGCCGGCAGCAGCAGCGGCAACAACAAGGGGCCGATCCTGGGCAGGAGATTGACCGCGATCACCGCGACGAGGTAGCCGAAGGTGAGCAGGGTCATCAGGGGCGGGTGGCGCCGGAACAATGCGAAGCCGGCCACCAGCCAGAGCATGCCGTGGCCCGCGGGAAGCCGGCGCGCGTCCATCAGTCCTCGTCCGCCACCGCGGGGATCGCGGGAAGGGGCGGCGCGTCGAAGGCGATGTCGCCGTCCGGTTCCGGCCGGCCTGTCGGGCGCAGACCGGCGAAGTCAAACAGGCGGGCATCGAGCAGGTGCGAGGGAACGACATTGGCCAGACTGCGGAACATGGTTTCAACCCGCCCCGGAAAGCGCCGCTCCCAGTCGTTGAGCATCTGCTTCACCTGCTGGCGCTGCAGGTTGGGCTGCGAGCCGCAGAGGTTGCAGGGGATGATGGGGAAGGCGCGCTCCTCGGCCCAGGCGGCGAGATCCCGCTCGCGGCAGTAGGCCAGCGGGCGGATCACGACGTGCCGCCCGTCGTCGGAAACCAGCTTGGGCGGCATGGCCTTCAGCTTGCCGCCGAAGAACAGATTGAGGAACAGCGTCTGCAGGATGTCATCGCGATGGTGGCCGAGCGCGATCTTCGTCGCGCCGAGTTCCCCGGCAACGCGATACAGCACGCCGCGCCGCAGGCGCGAGCACAGCGAGCAGGTGGTCTTGCCCTCCGGGATCACGCGTTTGACGATGGAATAGGTGTCCTCGTTCTCGATGTGGAAGGGCACGTCGATCGAGCGCAGGTAGTCGGGCAGCACCTCGGCGGGAAAGCCAGGCTGCTTCTGGTCGAGATTCACGGCGACGATGTCGAAGGCGATCGGCGCGTGCTCGCGCAGGAAGAGCAGTATGTCGAGCAGGGCGAAGGAATCCTTGCCGC
>CAYTFA010000202.1:0-4589 GCA_964436755.1 uncultured Rhodocyclaceae bacterium
CGCGCAGGCGGAAGGGCGTGAACATCGGCGGCACGGGCTTTTCGCCCGAAGCGGCCGGCACGCCGCAGCGCGCGGCGAACCAGCGGTCGACGCCCTCCGTGTATTCCGCGTCGCGCAGCACCTGGTTGGCGTGGCCGACACGCTGGCTGCCGGTGAGCACGGCGAAGCCGAACTGCTCGGGTTCCATGCCGACGTAGCGGTGCACCTCCTCGAACCACGTCATGCGATTGCGCGCGGCACTCTGCAGCTTGAGCGCCTCGATCTCGCGCTCCGCCTGATAGCGGGCGAGGCGACTGGGAATGTCGCCGTCCATCCCGCTGAGCACGCCGACCAGCGCGCGGGCATCCTCCATCGCCAGCTTGGTGCCGGAGCCGATCGTGAAGTGTGCGGTATGCGCGGCATCGCCCAGCAGCACTATGTTGTCCTTGTACCAGCGCTGGCACAGCACGCGGTTGAACTTGATCCAGACCGCCGACCCCCGCAGGTGACGTGCATTCGAGACGAGCTTGTTGCCATCCAGCCGGTCGGCGAAGAGGCGCTCGCAGAAGGCGACCGAGTCGGCCGGATCGAGCTGATCCAGCCCGGCCTTGAGCCAGACTTCCTCGGGCGTCTCGACGATGAAAGTGGCCCACTCCTCGTTGAACTGGTAGGCATGGAGGTTGAACCAGCCCCATTCGGTCTGCTTGAAATCGAAGGTGAAGGCGTTGAGCTTCTTCTTCGTGCCGAGCCAGATGAAACGGCACTTGCGCACGTCGATGCGCGGATTGAAGTGCGCCTCGTGCTTCTTGCGCGTGACCGAATTGACGCCGTCGGCGCCGATCACCAGGTCGTAGTCGCGCGCATAGTCGTCCGGATCGCGAATTTCAGTCTCGAAAACCAGGTTGACGCCGAGCTCGCGCGCCCGTGCCTGGAATATCTGCAGCAGCTTGAGGCGGCCGATGCCGCAGAAGCCGTGGCCGTGCGACGTGATGCGCTGTCCCTTGAAGAAGACATCGACGTCGTCCCAATGGTGGAAGTTCCGCTCGATCTCGCTGACGACCTGCGGGTCGTCCGCACGGAATCCGTCCATGGTCTTGTCCGAGAAGACGACCCCCCAGCCAAAGGTGTCGTCGGGCCGGTTGCGCTCGACGACGGTGATTTCATGGCGCGGGTCGGCCTTCTTCATCAGTATCGAGAAATAGAGCCCGGCAGGTCCGCCACCCAGGCACACGATACGCATCGAATTTCCTCCTCGTCCGACGATTAATGCGACTCTTTTTATTTTATATCTAAACTATTTGACGAAGTCAACCCGGCCCTTGCGTCGCACCGGCAGGAGCCGGAGCCCGGATTATCTATCGAATAGAATGCGCCACAGGCAGACTCCCCCGGCGCGCCGCCGGACGCCGGCCCGCGCAGCGACAACCTATCCAACTGACTGAAATGACGACGCTTTTTGTTACAGGCGGAGCCGGCTTCATCGGCTCGGCACTGGTCCGCCACCTGATTGCGGAAAGCGACTGGCACGTCGTCAACATCGACCGCCTGACGTATGCCGGCAATCTCGAGTCCCTCGCCGAGGTGTCCGGCCACCCGCGGCACATTTTCAGCCGCACCGACATCTGCGATCGCGCCGCGCTGGACACCCTGTTCGCCGAGCACCGCCCGGCCGGCGTCATCCACCTCGCCGCCGAGTCCCACGTCGACCGCTCGATCCACGGCCCCCGCGATTTCATCGACACCAACGTGGCCGGCACCTACACCCTGCTCGAGGCCGCGCGCGCCTACTGGTCGTCCCTGACGGGCGCCGCACGCGACGAATTCCGCTTCCTCCAGGTCTCCACCGACGAGGTCTACGGTTCGCTCGGCGCCACCGGCCTTTTCACCGAGGATAGCCCCTATCAGCCGAATTCCCCCTATTCGGCGACAAAGGCGGCATCCGACCACCTGGCGCGCGCCTGGCACCACACCTACGGGCTGCCGACGCTGATCAGCAACTGCTCCAACAACTACGGCCCCTGCCAGTTTCCCGAAAAGCTGGTGCCGCTCATGATCCACAACGCCCTGTCCGAGCGGCCGCTGCCGATCTACGGCAAGGGCGACAACGTGCGCGACTGGCTGTATGTCGACGACCACGTGCGCGCCCTGCGCCGCGTTTTCGAGCAGGGCACAGCAGGCCGCACCTATGCCATCGGCGGCCACAACGAGAAGACCAACCTCGAAGTCGTGGACACGCTGTGCGCATTGCTCGACGAACTGAAGCCGCGGCGCGGCGGACGCCCCTACGGCGAGTTGAAGGCCTTCGTCGCCGACCGCCCCGGCCACGACCGCCGCTACGCCATCGATGCGGCTCGCATCCGCAGCGAGCTGGGCTGGACACCGCGCGAATCCTTCGAATCCGGGATGCGCAAGACCGTACGCTGGTACCTCGACAACACGGAGTGGGTCGCCCACATCGTCAGCGGCGAGTACCGGCAGTGGGTGGACCGCAATTACGGAGATCGCAAATGAACGACACGGCCACCCGCGGCATCATCCTCGCCGGCGGCGCCGGCACGCGCCTGCATCCGGTGACGCTGGCGGTCTCCAAGCAGTTGCTGCCGATCTACGACAAACCGATGATCTACTACCCGCTCACCAGCCTGATGCTGGCGGGCATCCGCGAGGTCCTCCTCGTCTCGACGCCGCAGGACACGCCGCGCTTCCAGGCCCTGCTCGGCGACGGCTCGCAATGGGGCATGTCGCTGCGCTATGCGGTGCAGCCGAGCCCCGACGGACTGGCCCAGGCCTTCCTCATTGGCCGCGAGTTCATCGACGGCCACCCCTCCGCGCTGATCCTCGGCGACAACCTCTTCTACGGCCAGGAGTTCGTGCCGCAGATCCAGCGCGCCGCTGCGCGCGGTACCGCCAGGGGATCCGGCGCCACGGTGTTCGCCTATGCCGTCAGCGACCCGCAGCGCTACGGCGTCGTCGAATTCGATGCGGATGGTCGCGCCATCAGCATTCACGAGAAGCCGGCCCACCCCAAGTCACCCTACGCCGTGACCGGCCTCTACTTCTACGACGAGACCGTGTGCGACCTCGCCGCCGGCCTGGTTCCCTCGGCACGCGGCGAACTCGAGATCACCGACCTCAACCGCATCTACCTCGAGCGCGGCCAACTCCACGTCGAAATCATGGGGCGCGGCATGGCCTGGCTCGATACCGGCACCCACGAATCGCTGCTTGAGGCCAGCCAGTTCATCGAGGTCTTGGAAAAGCGCCAAAGATTCAAGATCGGTTGCCCCGAAGAAGTCGCCTGGCGTCGTCACTGGATCGACGGTGCTCAGCTGGCAAGGCTCGCCGAGCCGCAGGCCGATAGCGGCTACGGGCAGTACCTGCTCGACCTGCTGCGCGGATGAAGGCATGAAGCGCATCGCAACCGCCATTCCCGACGTCGTCCTGGTCGAGCCGAAGGTCTTCGGCGACGATCGCGGCTGGTTCTACGAGAGCTGGAACCGGCGCAGCTTCCAGGCACTGGGCATCGACGCCGAGTTCGTGCAGGACAACCACTCGCGCTCGCAGCGCAACGTCCTGCGCGGTCTTCACTACCAGGTCGAACGGACGCAGGGACGATTGATCCGCGTCACCGCCGGCGAGGTTTACGACGTCGCCGTGGACCTGCGGCGCTCCTCGCCGACCTTCGGCCGCTGGGTCGGCTTCACGCTATCGGCCGTCGACCGCCGCATGGCCTGGATTCCGCCCGGCTTTGCCCACGGCTTTTGCGTCACGTCGGACACCGCCGAGTTTCTCTACAAGACGACGGACTACTGGAGCCCGGAGCACGAGCGCACGCTGCTGTGGAACGACCCGGCGCTGGGCATTTCCTGGCCGCTCGCCGGCCCTCCCCTGCTCGCCGCCAGGGATGCCGCCGGTACGCCGCTCGCGGATGCCGAAACCTACGCATGAAAATCCTGCTCACCGGTAGCGCCGGCCAGTTGGGTCGCGAGCTGGTGCGCTCGCTGGCCTGCCTTGGCGAGGTCGTCGCCTGCGACCGCCGCGCGCTCGACCTCGGCGATGCCGATGCGCTTCGTTCCGTGCTGCGGGCGACGAAGCCGTCGGTGGTCGTCAATGCGGCCGGTTACACGGCCGTCGACCGTGCCGAGAGCGAACCCGCCGCGGCCGAGGCCGTCAACGGCCTCGCTCCCGGCATCCTCGCGGAGGAAGCGAAGCGATGCGGCGCGCTGCTGGTCCACTACTCGACGGACTACGTCTTTGACGGCGCCAAGGGCGCGCCCTACACCGAGGACGATGCGCCGGCCCCCCTCTCCGCCTACGGCCGCTCCAAGCTGGCCGGCGAGCGCGCCATCGCCGCCGTCGCCGGCCGCCACCTGATCCTGCGTACGGGCTGGGTATTCGGCCTGCACGGCGCCAACTTCATAAAGACCATACTGCGCCTGGCGCGCGAGCGCGACGAGCTGCGCGTCGTCGCCGACCAGCGCGGCGCGCCGACCTGGACGCGCCACCTCGCCGATGCCACGGCACTGCTGCTGGCCCGGCGCGATGCCGCCGAAGGGCTTTTCCACGTTGCCGCCGCCGGCGAGGCCACCTGGCATGGCTACGCCGAAGCC
>CAYTFA010000203.1:0-4546 GCA_964436755.1 uncultured Rhodocyclaceae bacterium
CGCGTCAACATCAAGCTGTACCCGGGCACGTCGCTGGTCGGCGGCGACCAGACGCGGGAATTCACCGCCATTCGCCAGGGCGTGATCGACATGGCCATCGGCTCGACCATCAACTGGTCGCCGCAGGTCAAGGAGTTGAACGTCTTTTCGCTGCCCTTCCTGATGCCTGACGGCAAGGCCATGGATGCGTTGACCCAGGGCGAAGTCGGCAAGGACTTGTTCAAGGTGCTGGAGAAGGCCGAGGTCGTGCCGCTCGCCTGGGGCGAGAACGGTGCGCGCGAGCTGTCGAACTCCAAGCGGCCGGTGCGCACTCCGGCGGACCTGAAGGGCCTCAAGATCCGCGTGGTCGGCTCGCCGCTGTTCCTCGAGACCTTCACGGCGCTGGGCGCCAATCCCACCCAGATGAGCTGGGCCGACGCACAGCCCGCGCTGGCCTCCGGCGCGGTCGACGGGCAGGAAAACCCGTTGTCGATCTTCAATGCCGCCAAGCTGCACACGGTCGGTCAGAAGAATCTGACGCTGTGGCACTACGTTTCCGATCCGCTGATCTTCGTGGTCAACAAGGATGTCTGGGCCGGCTGGTCGCCCGCCGACCGTGAGGCCGTGCGCCAGGCCGCCATCCAGGCCGGCAAGGAAAACATCGAGAAGTCGCGCAAGGGCATCACTGCCGCCGATCCCGCCCTGCTCAAGCAGATCGAGGGCAACGGCGTCGCCATCGTCACGCCGACCACCGAGGAGCGCGCTGCCTTCGTCGCGGCCACGCGCGGTGTGTACGAGAAATGGACCAAGACCATCGGTCCCGATCTGGTGAAGAAGGCGGAAGCCGCCGTTGGCAAGCGCTGACGCGAAGCCCGCAGTGCCGGGCGCGGCACGCCCGGCACTGCGACTCGAGCGCGCGATCATGGCCGGGACGATGGGGCTGCTGTGCCTCATCACCATGGCCAACGTGGTCGTGCGCTACTTCACGAACATCTCCTTCGCCTTCACCGAAGAGATATCGATCGCCCTGATGGTGGTGATGACCCTGACAGGTGCGGCGCACGCCTTCGTCGATAACAAGCACATCGCCATTACCTATTTCGTCGACCTGCTGGGACCCCGTGGCCATCGCATCGCGCGCGGCCTCGCCCTGCTTGCCGCGCTGGTGATGTTTGCCCTGCTTACCTGGTTCGGGACGCGCATGGCCTGGGACGATTTCCGCTTCGAGGTCACTTCCCCGGCGCTGGGCATCCCGCAGTGGATTTACACGGTCTGGCTGCCGCTTCTTTCGGCGCTGATCGTCGTACGCATCCTCGGCGCACTGCGCCGCTGGCGGGCAGGTAGCGACTGATGGATTGGCTGCTGTTCGGGCTGTTCCTGACCCTGATGTTCGGCGGCGTGCCGCTCGGCGTCGCCATGGGCCTGGCCGGGGCCGCCGTGGTGGCCGCGTCGGGTCTGGGCATCATGTCCCTGCCCACCAATGTTTACACCGGGATCGCAAAGTACCCGCTGATGGCAATCCCGGTCTTCGTCATCGCGGGCCTGATCTTCGAGCGCGCCGGGGTGGCTGAAACCATCGTGCGCTTCGCCTCCGCCGTCGTCGGCCAGCGGCGCGGCAGCCTGGCCATCGTCGCCGTTCTGGTGGCGATGATCCTCGGCGGCATCTCCGGATCGGGCCCGGCGGACTCCGCCGCGGTCGGCGCCGTGATGCTGCCGTCGATGATCAAGGCCGGTTACCCGCGTTCCTTTACGGCCGGGGTAATCGCCGCCGCCGGATCGACGGACATCCTGATTCCGCCGTCCATTGCCTTCGTCATCTACAGCCTGCTGGTACCGCAGGCCTCGGTGCCGGCGCTGTTCGCCGCCGGCATGATCCCCGGCATCCTGTCCGGCCTCACCCTGATCGGGGTGGCCTGGTGGCTCTCGGTGCGCAACGACTTCGAGGCCGTGCCCTACGAGACGCGCCCGCCGTTCTGGAAGAGCCTGAAGGAAGCCGGCTGGGGACTGGCGGCGCCGGTAATCATTCTCGGCGGCATGCGCAGCGGCTACTTCACGCCAACTGAGGCCGCGGTGGTTGCGGTGTTCTACGGCTTCGCCGTGGGCATGCTGGTGTACCGCACCCTGGACTGGCGCGGCATCTACGACGTACTGGTCGAGTCGGCGGAAATCTCGGCGGTGATCATGCTCGTCGTCGCGCTGGCCAGCGTGTTCGCCTGGGCCAGCAGCACCCTCGGCACGTTCGACAACCTGGCCAAGTCGCTGCTCGGCTTTGGCGCCTCGGAAACCGTCATGCTGCTGCTGATCCAGCTGCTCCTGCTGATTGCAGGCATGTTCCTCGACGCGATTTCGATCTACTTCATCTTCCTGCCGCTGCTGCTGCCGATTGCCGCGCATTTCCAGTGGGATCTGGTCTGGTTCGGCATCATCATCACCATGAACATGGCGCTGGGCCAGTTTCACCCGCCGCTCGGCGTAAACCTCATGGTGACCTGCCGCATGGCCGGCATACCCATGGAATCGACGATTCCCTGGGTAATCTGGATGGTAATGGCGATGGCGGGAACGATGCTGCTGGTCACCTTCGTGCCGGAACTCGCGCTCTGGCTGCCGCGCTACCTCGGCTACCTCTAACGCGCCAACTGCCGCTCAGGCAGCGAACTGCAGCCGCGCCAGGTGGGCATAAAGCCCGTCGCTGCTCACCAGTTGCGCATGGCTGCCGGTCTCGACGATGCGTCCGTGCTCCATGACCACGATGCGGTCGGCACGCTGCACGGTCGCGAGGCGATGGGCGATCACCAGCGTCGTCCGATTGCGCATGAGGCCCTCGAGCGCCGCCTGCACCAGCCGCTCACTCTCGGCATCGAGCGCCGACGTCGCCTCATCCAGCAGCAGGATCGGGCGGTCGGCGAGCAGCGCCCGCGCGATGGCGATGCGCTGGCGCTGGCCGCCGGAAAGCCGCACGCCGCGCTCGCCGAGGTCGGTGTCGTAGCCCTGCGGCAGTTGCCGCACGAACTCATCGGCGTAGGCAGCCGCGCACGCCGCACGTACTTCGTCGAGGCTCGCCTCCGGTCGGGCATAGCGCACGTTCTCGAGCACGCTGGCGGCGAAGATCACCGCCTCCTGCGGCACCAGCGCAATCGCCCGGCGTACCGCCAGTGGATCGGCCTCGACGAGCGGGACGCCATCGAGCCGAATCCGGCCGGCCTGCGGATCGTAGAAGCGCAGCAATAGTTGGAAAACCGTGGTCTTGCCCGCACCGGACGGTCCCACCAGGGCTACGGTCTCCCCTGGCGCGATGGCGAGGGTGAAGGCATCGAGCGAAGGCGACTCCGGTCGCGTCGGATAGGCAAACCTCACTTCCTCGAACGCGATCTCGCCCCGTGGCCGCGCCGGCAGTGGTGACGGGTTCGCCGGTACTGCAACCTCGGCCCGTGCATCGAGCAGCTCCAGCAGCCGCTCCGTGGCCCCGGCCGCGCGCTGCAGGTCGCCCCAGGATTCCGAAAGTGCGCCGACCGAGCCGCCGACCAGCGCCGCGTAGAAGACGAAGGCAGACAACTGCCCGGGCGTGATGCGGCCGGCCAGCACATCGTGGCCGCCCACCCAGAGGATCAGCGAAATTGCGCCGAAGACCAGCACCAGGACCACCGCGACCAGCGTCGCGCGGTTGCGTATCCTCGCCAGCGAAGTCGCGAAGCCACGTTCGACCAGCGCGGCGAAATCGCGCCGGTCGGCGGACTCGTGGCCGTAGGCCTGGACAATGCGGATTTCGTGGATGGTTTCGTCGATGCGGTTGCCGAGGTCGGCGACGCGGTCCTGCGAGATGCGTGCGAAGCGTCGTACCCGGCGCCCGAAGAGGACGATGGGCGTGACCACCAGCGGTACGCCGCCGAGAACAAGCAAGGTCAGCTTGAGGTTGGTGGTGAACAGCATGACCAGGCCGCCGATCAGGATCAGCAGGTTGCGCAGGGCGATCGACAGGCTGGAGCCGAGTGCGTTCTCGATCAACGCGGTATCCGAGGTCAGCCGCGAGATGACGGCACCGGTGCGACCGGCCTCGAAATACGACGGCGGCAGCGTCAGCAGGTGGTCGAAAACGCGGCGGCGCAGGTCTGCCGTAACCCGTTCGCCAAGCCAGGAGACGTTGTAGAAGCGCGTATAGGTTGCCGCGGCGAGCAGCGCGATCACGCCGAACATCATCATCAGCGCCCGATCCAGCCAGGCCGGGTCGCCGGCGGAAAAGCCGCGATCGATGACGGCACGCAGGCCCTGGCCGACTCCCAGCATCGCCAGGGCGGCAACGACCAGCGCCACGGCAGCGACGGCAACCCGGCCGCGGTAGGGACGCAGCAGCGAAACCGCAACGCGGGCAGGGGTTCTCAGGCTGGGCATGGCGAGGTTCGGTCGGGAGTGCGCCGCATTGTATGCCGGGCTGTCCGCCCCACTGCACCCCCGACGACCGCCACGCGCCTAGAATTGCACCATGAGCCCCCCCCGACCCATGCGCCTGCGGAGTTTGATCGATGCGCTCGAACGCGGCCTCGTCGAGCGCCACCAGTGCGTGCGCCTC
>CAYTFA010000204.1:0-4506 GCA_964436755.1 uncultured Rhodocyclaceae bacterium
GGCGGCAAGCTGGCGGTGAATCGCGGACTGCTCACCGAGTTGAAGAGCGAGGCGGAACTCGCCGCCGTGCTTGGACATGAGATCGTCCATGCCGCGGCACGCCACGGTGCGCGAACCGTGGAGCAGGGCACCCTGCTGTCGGCCGGCGCTGCGATCGTCTCGGCGCTCGGATCGGATTCGCGCTATGCCGGGCTGATCGACTTCGCCGCACAGGGCGGCGCGGCACTGATCGGCCTGCGCTACGGCCGCGAGCACGAACTGGAGGCCGACCACTACGGCATCGACTACATGGTGCGTGCCGGGTACGACCCGCAGGCGGCGGTCGAACTTCAGGAAACCTTCGTGCGGCTGTCCGGCAACAAGTCGTCGAACTGGCTGGCCGGGCTGTTTGCCACGCATCCGCCCTCGCAGGAGCGCGTCGACGCCAACCGCGTGCGTGCGGCCGGCATGCCGGCAAAGCTGTTTCGCGGCGAGGAGGTCTATCGGCGCCGCATCGCGCACCTGATCGGCGGCAAGCCGGCCTACCAGGCCCACGACGAGGGCCGCAAGCTGCTGGCGAAGGAGCCGCAGAAGGCCCTCGACAAGGCCGAGGAAGCGATCGCGCTGGAGCCGCGCGAAGGCCTGTTCCATGCCTTGCGCGGCGATGCGCTGAAGCGGCTGGGGCGGGGTGCGGAGTCGGAAAAGTCCTACGACGAGGCGATCCGCCTCAATGGCGATTACTTCGCCCATTACCTCGGGCGCGGCCAGGTGCGGCAGGGCCTGGGCAATCGCGCCGGCGCCCGGGCCGATTTCGAGCAGGCCAACCGGCTGCTGCCGACGGCAAACGCGCACTACGCGCTGGGTGGACTCGCCCAGGCCGGCAACGATCCGGCACGTGCCATCGAGCATTTCCGCCTGGCCGCCGCCTCGGATTCGGATGTCGGGCGCCAGGCCGGTTCTGCCTTGGTGCGCCTCGATCTGCCACGCAACCCGGCGGCCTACGTCCGCGTGGAACCCGCTGCGGAGAATGGCAGCTTCGTCGTGCGCGTGGCGAACCGCAGTCCCGCCGCGCTGCGCAACCTGCGCGTGTCGGCGGCCGTTCCGGCCTCGGGCTACTACCGCGAGTTCGTCGTGCCTGGCCTTCGACCGGGCCAAGCGACGGTGATCCTTACCGGATTCCGCATTTCAGCCACGGGCAGCGGTGGCTTGCAGGCGAGAATCCGCGCCGCCGAGGTCGACGAATAGCACAGGGGAAGATCACAACCGGGGGCCGCGCGAGTAGAATCCCCGAATCTGGCTGGCTCATCGGCAAACACGTCTTTCGTCGCCATTCGGCGTCAGCTGCAGGACAAAAGTCGAACGCCGGCAACCGCGAACTGGAGCAGCTTGCTGTCATGAAACCGTCCCGCCTAGCACCTGCGGGCCCGGAGATGCGACGAGAGGCCGTGAGAGGGGCACCGTGAAGCGCCCTGGCCCGGCATTCTATTTCGCCGTTTGCGCACTCCTCGCGCTGGCCACGGCCTTGTTTGAAGCGGCCAAAGGCACGATCTTCGGTGCCGAGCCTGCCCCCCTGCCGTCCCGCTTGATCACGATGGGTTTCGTCGTGGTGCTCGGCACCGCGGTCGTCGCGTGGTCGGTCGCCTGGATGTCGCGGGGCGTCGCCGCAGGCCAGGGGGCCGGTGATGCACGGGGCGGCGAACGGCAGCTCGACGCAGCTGCCCGCGGCGGACTGGATTGGCACCGTGCCCTGCTGGAGAGCATGGTGGAGGGCATCGCCATCTTCGATGAAGGCAAGAAGGTCATCGAGGTCAACGGGCGATTTGCCTCCATGCTGGGCTATTCCGCATCCGAGCTGGTCGGCATGTACCCTTGGCAGTGGGACGACAGTTTCTCGGCAGCCGATCTCGATGCCCGCTTCCCCCAGGGCGACCAGCGCAACTACACCATCGAGACGCGGCACCGGCGCAAGGATGGTTCCACCTACGATGCGGAAGTTTCGATCCGGCATGTCGTCGTCGAAGGACGTCCGGTCACGGTTACCGCCGTGCGCGACATCTCGGATCGCAAGTTCGTCGAGAAGCAACTCAGCGCCAGCGAGGAGAGGTACCGGGGCATCTTCGACGAGTCGATCGCCACCATCTTCGTCTTCGACCAGGACAAGCGTTTCATCGACAGCAACCAGGCCGGCCTGGATCTTCTCGGATACAGCCGCGAGGAGTTGCTCTCCATGAGCATCCCCGACGTGGATGCCGATCCGGTGGCCGTCCAACCGGCCCACGTGCAGCTGCTCGACGGCGACCGCCTGGTGAATTTCGTGCATCGCTTGCGTCGCAAGGACGGCACCGTCGTCAGCGTCCTGAACAACTCGCGTCCCCTGACCGATGCGCAAGGCAATGTGATCGGCATGCAAAGCACGCTCATCGACATTACCGAGAAGGTCGAGACCGAGAGGAAGCTGGAGGACAGCGAGCAGCGGCTGCGGCTGGCCATGAAGTCGGCCAAGCTGGGTGTCTGGGAATACTCGTTCGCAACCGGTGAGCTCTACTGGTCGCCAGAGATCCACGGGCTCTTCGGGCTGGAAGGCGTCAAGCCTTCGCGCGAACTTCTGGAATCTCTCGAATACGAAGAGGACAAGGGCGTTTCCGAAGCGGCCATGCAGAAGGCCATAGCCACGCATACACCCTACTTTTCCGAGTATCGACTTGTCATCAACAATGAGGTCAAGTGGGTTGCCGACCACGGCACCATCCGGTACGACGCCGAGGGGCGTCCCGAGCGCGTCGTTGGCGTCGCGGAGGACATTACCGAGCGGAAGCAGCTCGAACAGCGACTCCGCTCCTCCAATGAGGCCACGGAAAGCGAGCGCGCCTTCCTCAAGACCATTGTCCAAACGATTCCCGACCTCGTCTGGCTGAAGGATCCGCAAGGCATCTACCTCATCTGCAATCCGGAGTTCGAGCGCTTTTTCGGCCATCCCGAGCGCGAGATCGTCGGCAAGAGCGATTACGATTTCATGGACCGTGAGCTCGCGGAATTCTTCCGGGACCATGACCGCAAGGCCATGATGGCGGGCAAGCCGACTATCAACGAAGAATGGATCACCTATGCCAGCGATGGACACCGCGCCTTGCTGGTCACCACCAAGACGCCAATGTTCAGAGCCGACGGCAGCCTGATAGGTGTGCTTGGCATTGCCCATGACATCACCGGGCGCAAAATGGCCGAAGATGCCCTTGCCGAAGAGCGACGGGCGCGCGACACGATCCTGGATTCCATGCCCGGCATTTTTTACGCCACGGATGCCAAGGGCTGCTTCACGTTCTGGAACCGCAGCTTCGAGACGGCTACCGGCCGGAGTGCCGAAGAACTGTTGCACCTGAGTGCGCTGGAGCTGTTCGACGGCGAGGACCGCACGAATATTGGGAAGCGCATCGGCGAGGTCTTCGAGCGTGGGCAAAGCGATGCCGAAGCCGAATTGATCGCGAAGGATGGCCGGCGGACACCCTACTATTTCACCGGTCGTCGTATCGAACTGGGGGGGCAGCTCATCCTGGTCGGCGCTGGCATCGATATCAGCGCCCGCAAGGCCGGCGAGGAGGCGATCCACAAGCTCAACCGCGAGCTCGAATCACGCGTGCGCGACAAGACGGCCGAACTCGAGGCCAGCTACGCCAAGTTGCGCGATACCGAATTCGCCATGGACAAGGTCGGCATCGGGATAACCTGGGCCGACTACGACACGGCACGCTTCATCCATGCCAACCAGTACGCGGCGAATTTCCTCGGGTACGAGCCGCACGAGTTGATGGAGCTCAGGGTCTGCGACATCGACCCCGGTTTCCCGTTCGAAGCCTTCCTGAAGGTCAGGGAGCAGCTCCGGGAGCACGGGCATATCCAGTTCGAGACCGAGCAGCGGACGAAGAATGGGAAGCTCCTACCCGTGGAGATGACGATTTTCTATCACCCGGGCAGCGCGGGGTCGGAGCCACGCCTGATTGCATTCAGTTCCGACATCTCGCGGCGCAAGCAGGCCGAACATGAGTTGCTCCAGGCCAAGCAGGCGGCCGAGGTCGCCAATGCGGCCAAGAGCGAGTTCCTTGCCAACATGTCGCACGAGATTCGTACGCCGCTCAATGCGATCCTCGGCCTGAACTATCTCCTGCGCAAGGAAACGGTGACGATCCCGCAGATCGAGAAGCTGGACAAGATCGAGGTGGCCGGACGCCACCTGCTGTCGTTGATCAACGACATCCTCGACATCTCGAAGATCGAGGCCGGTGGCCTGGTCCTCGACAACGCCAACTTCCACCTGTCCGCCGTGCTCGACAACGTGGCATCGATCATCCGCGATGCGGCTACGGCGAAGGGTCTTGCGCTCGTCGTCGATGCCGATAGCGTACCGGAGTGGCTCTGGGGCGACGTGACACGCCTGCGCCAGGCCTTGCTCAATTTCGCCAGCAACGCCGTGAAGTTCACCGAGAAGGGCTCGGTGCATGTCCGCGCCACGCTGCTGGGCGCCGAGGGCGA
>CAYTFA010000205.1:0-3118 GCA_964436755.1 uncultured Rhodocyclaceae bacterium
TGCGACCTCGCCGTGTCTCCCGGCACGGCGGGCTTCTCTGCCGTCGTCGCGGTCAGCCGCCTGCGGCCCTGCGACGTGCGCCGCCTGATCCACCTCGCCTTCGCCATCGACAAGCGGCTCAAGCTGGTCACGGTGGTGGACGACGACATCGACCTGCGCGATCCGCGCGAAGTCAGCTGGGCGCTGGCGACGCGCTTCCAGCCCGATCGCGATACGGTGGTCCTGTCAGGCATGGAGGGCTACGTGATCGACCCCTCCTGCGGCGGCAGCGGCACCAGCTCCCGAATGGGTCTGGATGCCACCCGCGGCAGCGGCCCGGAGTTCGATAAGATCACGGTACCCGCCGCGGCGGCAGCAAAGGCGCGTGCCATTCTCGGCGAACTCGGACTGACGTAGGACATGCGAGCACCCAACGCAAAACGCGAGGACAGCAAAATGAAACTGGTCGTCGGCATTTCCGGAGCAAGCGGCGCGATCTACGGTCTGCGCGTTCTCGAGGTCCTGCACCAGGCGGGCATCGAGACCCACCTGGTCATGACCGACTCCGGGAAACGCACCATTACCTACGAAACGGACTACGCGATCGACCGGGTCAAGGCCCTCGCCAGCTACGTGCACGACATCAACGACGTCGGCGCCTGCATCTCCTCCGGTTCGTTCAAGCATGCGGGCATGGTCATCGCGCCCTGCTCGATCAAGACACTGTCCGCAATAGCGAATTCATTCAATACCAACCTGCTGATCCGCGCGGCCGACGTCTGCCTCAAGGAACGGCGCAAGCTGGTGCTGATGCTGCGTGAAACACCGCTTCATCTGGGGCACCTGCGCCTGATGAGCCAGGTGACGGAAGCCGGCGCGGTCCTCGTTCCGCCGCTGCCGGCCTTCTACCACCGTCCCAAGACCCTGGAAGACATCATCGATCAGTCGGTTAATAAGGCGCTGGACCAGTTCGACCTCGGCGTTGAACTCAACTTGTTCAAGCGCTGGACGGGAAACGAGGAACGCGAGAAGGCGAAATCCGGCCGGTGAGCACCTTGTCTCTGGAGGGCGTGCTGAAATGCGGACTGGGCGAGGGGGCCGGCTTCGTCGCGCTCGACTGGGTAAGCCGGCAACTCGCCGACAAGCTCGGCTTCGATCCCTTTCCCGGCACGCTTAACCTTGCCCTTCAAGGCGGCGAGTGGGACGCGATGCGCGACGCATTGCAAGCGGCACCCGGCATTGCCATCGACCCGCCCCCCGGCTTCTGTGCCGCCAAGTGCTTCCGGGTCAGGATCGACGACCGCATCGAGGGTGCGGCCATCCTCCCCGAGATCGACGACTATCCCCGCGACAAGCTGGAGCTGGTTGCCCCGGTCGGCGTGCGCTCCGCCCTGGCGCTCGGCGACGGTGACACGGTGACCCTTACCCTGCACCTGGAATGAGTGCGGCACGCTACTGCAGCCACTGCGGGACGACGCTGGGCACCGTGCAACTGGGCGGGAGGGACCGTCACCAGTGCCCGAAGTGCGGCTTTGTCCTCTGGCGGAATCCAGCGCCGGTCGGGATGGCGTTGATCCGCCACGAAGGCAGGCTGGTGCTGATCCGCCGTGCGGCGGCACCGCTTGCCGGCTACTGGGCCCCACCTGCGGGCTACATCGAATGCGGCGAGTCGGTGGCCGAGGGCGTGAAGCGGGAAGCCCGGGAGGAATGCGGGCTGGAGATCGCGCTCGACGGCCTGCTCGGTGTGTATTCACAGAGCGACGTCGATGTTCTGCTGATCGCCTATACCGCCCGCTCCCTGGGTGGCGAACTTGCTGCCGGCGACGACGCCACTGACGTACGCACCTTTGCCACCGACGAGTTGCCGCAGCAGAGCACCCCAGCGGGCGGGACTGCGACCGACCTCTGGTTCCACGCCGCCATTGCTGACTGCCTTGCCCGCTGGCGCGGCGCAATACGAAAGGAGATCCCTGCATGATCGGCAACATCACGCCCAACCTTCCCGAAAAGCTCGTGGGCTACCTGCGTCCGGGCGCCCCCGCACTGCTCCTCTCCGCTGGCGCCGATGGCTATGCCACGTCGGCCTATACGTGGGCACTGGCGCTGGATGCCAAGCGCCTGCGCTTCGCCGTCGACGTCGGCGGTTCGTCGATGTCCAACCTGCAGCGCAACGGCCTGGCCTCCGTGCAGGTGATCGGCCCCGGCAGCGTCAGCTTCCTGGTCAAGGGTCCGGCCAGGCTGGTCAGGGATCGCATTGCCGCGGCGGCGCCCTACTCGATCCAGGTATGGGAACTCGAGGTCATGGGCGCCAAGGACCAGAGCTGGACCGGCGTGTCGACCACCGCCCTGATGTACGAATGGCCCGCCGAGCAACGCGAATCGATGCTCAAGATGGAGCAGGCGGTTTACGCCGAAATGCGCGACGCCTGAGGCTTCCAGTGGCCGGAACTCCCGCCGATACCGTCATCTACGCCATCGGCGACATCCATGGCCGGCTTGACTTGCTCTCGGAGCTTCACGAACGCATCCTCGCTGATGCCGACGGTCGGCACGCCGCCCACCGGCTGCTGATCTACCTTGGTGATTACGTCAGCCGCGGGCCGGAATCCTGCGCCGTGGTCGAGCGTGTCCGCAGCTGGAAGCCCGGGGGATTCCGCTGCGTTACGCTGCGCGGCAATCACGAAGAGTTGCTTCTGCGCTACCTGGACGGCGACCTCAGCGCCGGCCGTCACTGGTTCGACTTCGGCGGTCTGGAGACCCTGGCGGCGTATGGCGTGCGCAACCATGGCGGCTACAACGATACCGACCTCGAGGACCTCCGCTGCCGATTCGGCGAAGCGCTACCGGAGGCCCATCGCGACTTCTTTCGCCGACTTCAGGTATCGCACCGCGTGGGCCGCTACTTCTTCGTTCATGGCGGCATCCGCCCCGGCATTGCCCTCGAGGACCAGCGGGCGCAGGACTGCATCTGGATCCGCGGCGAGTTCCTCTCGTCGGAGGCCGAGCACGGCGCCATCGTGGTGCACGGCCACAGCATCAGCGAAGCGCCGGAACTCCGTAACAACCGCATCGGCATCGATACCGGCGCCTATCGCAGCGGCGTGCTTACCTGCCTGGTGCTCGACGGCGTCCGCCAGGA
>CAYTFA010000205.1:3128-4481 GCA_964436755.1 uncultured Rhodocyclaceae bacterium
TCTGCAGACAGGCGCAGGGGCCGCTGGCCACGGCACCGTGGAATGAGCCGCTTCGATGCCAACGGATGCGTATGATGGATGACAAATCGTTTGACTTCCATCTTTTACTTCGATACCCTTTTGCCGGCACCGGGCATGCTCCGCCCGAACCAGGTCTGCACGGTCGCCAACGACAGGGGAATCCACCACAATAGCAAGGGGGAGACGCGGACACATGGCCTATTTCGATGAAGCAACCGAAACCCTGCCGCGCGAACAGCTCGCTGCGCTGCAGTACGGCAAGCTGCAGGCAATGATGGGGGAAATCTGGGGCCGCAATGGCTTCTACACCCGCAAGTGGCGGGCCGCCGGCGTCGACCCGGCGGACATCCGCAGCCTGGACGATCTTCCCCGACTGCCATTCACGAAGAAGGGCGAGCTCATGGACGACCAGGCAGCCAACGGCCCCTTCGGTACCAATCTGACCTACCCGCTCGACGCCTACGTGCGCATGCACCAGACCTCGGGCACGACCGGCGTGCCGCTCAAGGTGCTCGACACCACCGACTCCTGGGACTGGTGGGGACGCTGCTGGGGCCACGTGCTGGCGGGCGCCGGCGTGACGGCCGCCGACCGGCTGTTCATGGCCTTCGCCTTCGGCCCCTTCATCGGCTTCTGGGCCGCCGTCGAAGGGGCGCGCAAGATCGGTGCAGTGATGGTCCCCGGCGGCGGGCGCGATTCCCAGCAGCGCCTTGAACTGATGCGCGAGATCGGCGCCACGGTGCTCTGCTGCACACCTACGTATGCCCTGCGCCTGGCCGAAGTCGCCCACGAAATCGGCTTCAACCTTGCAGGAATCCCGATGCGGGCAACGGTCCATGCCGGCGAGCCGGGAGCCAACATACCCTCCACCAAGCATCGCATCCAGGAATCCTGGGCAGCGAAGTGCTTCGACCATGCCGGCGCCTCCGAGGTCGGTGCCCACTCGTTCGAGTGCCAGGTCCAGCCAGGAGGCACGCATCTGATCGAAAGCGAGTACATCGCCGAAGTCATCAACCCGGAGACCGGACAGCGTGTCCCCCCCGGCGAGCGGGGTGAACTGGTCCTCACCAACCTGGGACGCTGGGGCTTTCCGGTCATTCGTTACCGCACGGGAGACCTGGTCAAGACCAACCTGGAACGCTGCGCCTGCGGTCGCACGTCGATGCTCTTCGAAGGGGGCATCCTCGGTCGCGCCGACGACATGGTCACGGTGCGCGGCGTCAATGTCTTCCCGGCCGGAGTGGAAAACATCATTCGCAAGTTCGCCGAGGTCGATGAGTTTCGCATCATCGTCAGTAAGTTCAAGGAAATGGACGAAATGGACATCGAAAT
>CAYTFA010000206.1:0-4459 GCA_964436755.1 uncultured Rhodocyclaceae bacterium
AATCCGCCGGATGTGACCCGCACGAGCACCGCAACCATTTCGGCCGCCGGCGGCGTCCGTTTGGGGTCGCGCTTCGCATGGCCTACAATCGCGCTTTTCGCCAAAGGAATCGCCTTGAAACCCACGACCTTCCTGCTTTCCGCACTGGCCCTGGGGCTGGCCCTGCCGACCGCCGCGCAGGACGCCGAGGCGGGACTCGCCGCCGTGCGCGAACTCGGCACGCACAACGGTGTCGCCCTTGCCTGCGCCGAGCGCGATGCGGCAGCCCAGGCCCGGCAACTGATGCTTGCCCACGCGCCGAAGACGGCCCGCTTCGGCAGCGCCTACGAGGAAGCCACGCAGGAGAGCTACCTGGCTCAGACGCGCGGCGGCGGCGCCTGCCCCGATGCCAAAGCGCTTGGCGCGCGCATCGAGGCCACGGCGCAGCGCCTGCGCACCGCATTGCCTGCAGCCAAGTAGGCTTGGCCTCGAACCCGTCGCGCCTGCTGCGCCTTGCGGCGCTGGGCCTCGCCCTGTGCCTAGCCGCTGCGGCACCCGCGGCGCGCGCCGATGACGACACGGAGGCGGCGGAGCCGCAGCCGCGCTACCTGCTGCAGGATCCCAGCGGCCGCGTTGTCACTCACGAGAGCTTCCGCGGCCGCTTTCAGCTCGTCGCCTTCGGCTTCGTCTCCTGCCCCGACGTCTGCCCCACCACGCTGCTCGCCGTGCGCGACGTGATCGAGGCGCTCGGGCCGCGCGCGGCACGCCTGCAGGCGCTGTTCATCACTGTTGACCCCGAGCGCGACAGCGCCGAGGTGCTGCGTGACTACACGGCCGCCTTCCATCCGGCCATCCTCGGCCTGCGCGGCTCGCCGGAGCTGCTGGCGCGTGCGGCGGCAAGCTTCCGCGTGCGCTACGAGAAAGTGCGCGAGCCGGGCGCGGCCCCCGACGTCTACACCATGGACCACTCCGCCGGGCTCTACCTGCTCGACGGGGACGGCGCCTTCGTCACCCGCTTTGCCTACGCCATGGCGCCACGCGACATTGCTGCGCGCATCGCGGCGCTGGTCGATGCGGCCCCGCCGCCGCCGACACGGCGAGCCACCGAACCGCTGCGCTGAGGTCACGGACATCCATGCGTCCGCCCCTGCTGCTCGATGACGCCGCGGTGCGGCGCCACCTGTCGCTCGATGCGCTGCTGCCGGCGATCGAGCAGGCGCTGATCGACCTGTCCGACGGTCGCGTCGTGCAACCGCTGCGCACCGTCCTCGAGCTGCCGACGCCGGGCAGCCTGCTCTTCGTCAAGCCGGCGCTTGCCGGCGGCGCACTCGCCACCAAGCTCATCACCCAGGTGCCCGACAACGCCGCGCGCGGACTGCCGACCATGATCGCGACGCTACTGCTGCTCGATGCGGAAAGTGGCACCCCGCTCGCCGTGATGGACGCGACCTGGCTGACCGAGCTGCGCACGGCGGCGGTTTCCGCCGTGGCGACGCGCGCCCTGCGCAATGCGGCACCCAAGCGCCTGGCCATACTCGGTTCCGGCGCACTGGCACGCAGCCACGCACTGGCGCTGGCCGCCGTCGTGCCGCTGGCCGACATCCGCGTCTGGAGCCCGACCCGGGCCAACGCGGAGCGATGCGCCGAGGACATCGGCGGCGAAGCGACGGCCGGTGCCGAGCAGGCCGTGCGCGATGCCGATCTGGTGGTCACCGTGACCAATGCGCAAACACCCGTGCTGTGCGGGCGCTGGCTGAAGCCCGGCGCGCTGGTGCATGCCGTCGGCGCGCCGCGTCCGACCTGGCGCGAGCTCGACGACGAGGCAATGGGCAACTACCTGGTCGCCGACAACCGGCGTGCCGCGGAAACCGAGTCGGGCGACGTCATCCTCTCCGGCGCGACGGTGCGCTGCGAGATTGGCGAAGTGCTCGCCGGCCGGGCGCAGGTTCCGGCGGGTGCGACCGTGGTCTTCAAGGCGCTCGGCCAGGCCGTCGAGGACGCCGTCGCGGCCCGCATCGTCTACGCGGCGGCGACGGCCGGCACCGTATAATCGCTACGGTCTTCCCGAGCGCCGCCATGCCACCCACTCCCCTCAACGTGCCGGAAACCCTGGCCCGCATCGTTGCCGGCGTCAATGCCGGTGAAGTCATCTTTCCCAGCACGGCCGAGATGGCGCTGAAGATCCAGCGCATGCTCGACGACCCGGACTGCTCGATCGACCAGTTGGCGCATCTGATCCAGGCCGACCCCCTGCTTGCCTCGCGTGTCGTCGCCGTCGCCAACTCCGTCGTCTACAACCGCTCCGGGCAAGCCGTCAGCAACATCAAGAACGCCGTCGCCCGCATCGGCTTCAAGACCCTGCGCGTGCTCGCCGCCTCCATCGTCGTGCGCCAGATGGAAAGCATGGCGGAGACCCCGGAGCACGCCCGCATGGCCCGCAAGCTGTGGGAGCGCACCACCCACGTCGCCGTGCTGTCGCACCTGATTGCGCGCCGCCTGACACGCCAGGACCCGGACACCGCCTTCTTCGCCGGCATCGTGCACGACGTCGGCGGGCTCTACCTGATTGCGCGCGCCGGACGCTACCCCGGCCTGCTCGAAGGCGGCGCCGGCAGCCTCGGCGCCTGGTTCGAGGGCGGCGCGGCCGAGCTCGGCCGCGCCGTGCTCAACCGCCTCAACATTCCGCCCAATGCCATGCAGGCGATCGAGGACATGTGGCGTGGTGAGCTCGCCATCCCGCCGACGTCGCTGGGCGACACGCTGCTGCTGGCGACGCGGCTGGCGCCGGTGGATTCGCCGCTCGACGTCCTTGCCGGGGAAGGCCGCGGCAGCGCCCCGGCCAGCCTCGACATGGCGGCCGACGCCGACACGCTGAGCGGCATCCTCGACGAGTCGAAGGAGGAAGTCACCTCGCTCATCGGCGCGCTCTACGGCTGACGCCCCGGCACCTTCGCCGTCATGAGCATCCAGTGGTTCCCCGGCCACATGACTTCGGCGCGCCGCAAGGCCGCCGAAACCCTGGCCCTGACCGACGTCGTCATCGAGGTGCTCGACGCCCGCCTGCCCGAGGCGAGCAGCAACCCGCTGATCCGCGAACTGCGCCTGGCGCGGCAGCGGCCCTGCCTCAAGCTGCTGAACAAGGCCGACCTCGCCGATCCGGCGGCAACGCGGGCATGGATAGCGCACTACGATGCCCAGCCGGGCGTCAAGGCGGTGGCCATTTCCTGCAAGAAGTCCGCCGAGGCGGCCCGCGTGCCTGCGCTGTGCAAGGCCCTGGCGCCTCACCGCAACGACGGCGTCAAGCCCCTGCGCATGCTGATCATGGGCATCCCCAACGTCGGCAAGTCGACCTTGATGAATGCGCTCCTCGGCCGCCGCGTCGCTGCCGTCGGCGACGAACCGGCCGTGACGAAATCGCAGATGCGCATCGACCTCGGCCCCACCATGAGCATCACCGACACGCCCGGACTGATGTGGCCGAAGATCGAACACGACAGCGACGGCTTCATGCTGGCCGCCAGCCACGCCATCGGGCGCAACGCCGTGATCGATTCCGAGGTCGCCGCCTTCCTCGCCGACCTGCTGCTGGCGCGCTATCCGACGGCCATCGCGCAGCGCTACGGCATTGACACCCGCGAGATGGATGGCGTCGGCGTGGTCGCCGCCGTCGCCCGCAAGCGCGGTTGCATCGTCAAGAGCCGGCGCGGCGTCGAGCCGGACCTGGAAAAGGCCGCGATGATCCTGCTCACCGACTACCGCGACGGCCGCTTGGGCCGCATCAGCCTGGAAACCCCGGCCAGCCGCGCAGCCATGCTGACCGGCGAGAAAACTGCCGCTGCCGATTCTGCATTGCAGCATGAGGCGACGGCCGCACCCCGCGCACGTCCGCCGCGGCGGGACGCAGGAACGCCGTAAACCTCACTGACGGAGAACGTTTACAGGCCCCGGCGCAGCCGGTATCATTTTCTTCGTTAAGTAGAACACTGTTCCGCATAGCAGAACACTGCCGGCCGATGCCGGTCAGAACAATCATCCACCCGGAGGAGACACCATGACCCAGCGCCTCGCGCTTGCGGCCGGCCTCGCCCTGTTCGGCGCCGGCGCCCTCGCCCAAGTCAGGATCGCCTACATCGATCCGCTCTCGGGGCCGTTCGCCAATGTCGGCGATGCCGGCCTCAAGGGCTTCAAGGAGGCCGCCGAGGTGCTGGTCAACCAGAAGGGCGGCATCATGGGGCAGAAGCTCGAGATCGTCGGCTTCGATAACAAGGGCAGCCCGCAGGAGACGCAAATCCAGCTCAAGGCGGCGATCGACCAGGGCTTCCGCTTCGTCACCCAGGGCAACGGCTCCGGTGCCGCGCACTCGCTGATCGACGCGGTCAACAAGTGGAACGCGCGCAACCCCGACAAGACCGTGCTGTTCTTCAACTACGCCGCCGTCGATCCGGCGCTGACCAACGAGAAGTGCAGCTTCTGGCACTTC
>CAYTFA010000207.1:0-4456 GCA_964436755.1 uncultured Rhodocyclaceae bacterium
AAGGGCCTTAATCCGCTCAACTGGTGCTTCGACTGCGGCTTCGCGCTGGCCGAAGCCGAGGTCGAATACCAGGACAAGAAGTCGCCGGCGATCGACGTCGGGTTCCGGCTCGATGCCTCCGAGCGCGAGCGTGTCGCCCATGCCTTTGGCGTGGCGACCCTGCCCGAGGGCGACTGCTTCACGGTGATCTGGACCACCACGCCGTGGACCATTCCCTCCAACCAGGCGCTCAACATGCATCCCGACTTCACCTATGAACTGGTGAAGACCGAGCGTGGCTGCCTGATCCTTGCTGCAGAGTTGCGCGCTGCCGCCCTTGAGCGTTTCGGGCTGCAGGGCCAGGTGCTGGGTGCCTGCAAGGGGGCGGCGCTGGCGCAGGTGAAGTTTCGCCATCCCTTCTACGACCGACATTCGCCCGTGTATCTGGGCGAGTACGTCACGCTCGATGCCGGTACCGGCATCGTCCATAGCGCCCCGGCCTACGGCCTCGAAGACTACGACTCGTGCAAGAAGCACGGCATGCGCAATGAAGAGATCCTGACGCCGGTGCAGGGCGATGGCCGGTTCGCTGCGAGCCTGCCGTACTTTGGCGGCACGAACGTCTGGAAAGCCAACCCGCAGATCATCGAAAAGATCGCCGAGAGCGGCTGCCTTTTCGCCAGCGGCGAGATCGTCCATAGCTACATGCATTGCTGGCGGCACAAGACGCCGATCATCTACCGCGCAACCACCCAGTGGTTTGTCGGGATGGAGCGGCGCGAGGCCGATGACAAGGCCAGCCTGCGCGATGCCGCGCTGGCCGCCGTGGAAGCGACGAAGTTCTACCCCGACTGGGGCCAGGCGCGCCTGCATGCGATGATCGCCAACCGGCCCGACTGGTGCGTTTCGCGCCAGCGCAACTGGGGCGTGCCCATTCCCTTTTTCCTGCACAAGGAAACCGGCGAACCGCATCCGCGCACTCTCGATCTGCTCGAGGCCGTCGCCGGTCGCGTCGAACAGAAGGGTATCGAGGCGTGGTTCAGCCTGCCGGCAGAAGAGCTGCTCGGCACGGAGGCGGCCCAGTACGACAAGATGAAGGACACGCTCGACGTCTGGTTCGACTCGGGTACCACCCACCGGACAGTGCTGCGCGGGTCGCACAAGGACGAATGCGCCTATCCGGCCGACCTCTACCTGGAAGGTTCGGACCAGCATCGTGGCTGGTTCCATTCCTCCCTGCTCACCGGTGCGGCCATCGACGGTCGTGCACCCTACCGGGGACTGCTGACGCACGGGTTCGTGGTGGATGGCAAGGGCATGAAAATGTCCAAGTCGAAGGGTAACGTTGTCGCCCCGCAGGAGGTTTCGGATACGCTCGGCGCCGAAATCCTGCGTTTGTGGGTCGCGGCGACCGACTACTCCGGCGAGCTGTCGATCTCGAAGGAAATCCTGGCGCGCGTGGTCGAGGTCTATCGCAGGTTGCGGAACACGCTGCGCTTCCTGCTCGCCAATACGGCCGACTTCGATCCGGCGACGCAAATCCTTCCCGTCGCACAGTGGCTTGAGGCGGATCGCTATGCGCTGGCCCTGACGCGGCGCCTGCAGGCGCAGTGCACGGCCGACTACGAGCGCTTCGAGTTCCACAAGGTGGTGCAGGCGCTGATGAACTTCTGTTCCGAAGACCTGGGTGCCTTCTACCTCGACATTCTCAAGGACAGGCTCTACACGACGGCGGCAGAGTCGGTGCCGCGCCGCTCGGCGCAGAGCGCCCTGTGGCACATCCTGCAGGCGGTGACGCGCCTGATGGCGCCCGTCCTGTCGTTCACCGCTGAAGAAATCTGGGCGCTGACCCGCGACCAGAGCGGGCAGGGTGAAAGCGTGATGCTGGCAACCTGGCATGTGCTGCCGGAACAGTCCGACGATGCCGCGCTGCTCGAGCGCTGGGCGCAGTTGCGCGAGGTCCGCGCCGGAGTCACAAAAGCCATGGAAGCGCTGCGCGAGGCAGGAAAGATCGGCTCATCGCTGCAGGCCGAGGTGGAAATCCGCGCATCGGGCGCGCGGTACGATCTGCTCGCTGCGTTAAGCGACGATCTGCGCTTTGTTTTCATCAGCTCGAGCGCAACCGTTCGGCGCGTCGACGACGCGAGCGGGGAGGCGGTGGCCGTGGTGCCGACGTCGCATGCCAAGTGCGCGCGCTGCTGGCATTGGCGCGCCGACGTTGGCCACGACGCGAATCATCCGGAACTCTGCGGGCGGTGCACGTCGAATCTGCATGGCGCAGGCGAGGCGCGCCGCTTTGCCTGAAGCCGCCAAGGACATGTGGCGCTGGCTCCTGCTTGCCGGGGTTGTGATCGCGCTCGACCAGCAGACCAAGCAGTGGATGCTCGACAGCTTCCAGCGCTTCGAGTTGCGTCCGGTGACCGCCTGGTTCAACCTGGTGCTGGTCTTCAATCCCGGCGCGTCGTTCAGCTTTCTGGCCGGTGCCGGTGGCTGGCAAAAATGGCTGTTCATCACCCTCGCGCTAGCGGTCTCCGCCTGGCTGCTGGTCATGTTGCACCGGCACGCCGCAGAGCGCCTGCTGCCGGCGGCGCTGGCCATGATCGTCGGCGGCGCCCTGGGTAACGTGATCGATCGCCTGCGTTTCGGCGCCGTGGTCGATTTCCTCGATTTCCATGCCGGCGGCTATCATTGGCCGGCGTTCAACGTGGCCGATTCGGCAATCTCAGTCGGCGTCGTGCTGATGATCCTGCAGCAGTTCCTGCAAGCGAAAGAGCCGAAATGAGCGAGACCGTCCAGGCCGACAGCTACATCGCGCTGCATTACCGCGTCGCCAATGGCGAGGATGTCGAACTGGTCAGCACCTTCGGTGGCGGGCCGGCGACGCTGCAACTGGGTACCGGTGAACTCGCTCCGATGCTGGAGCGCTGCTTGGTCGGCATGGCGCCGGGCCAGCGCCATGTGTTTCTGCTCGAGCCGGCACAGGCCTTCGGTCCGCACAATCCGCGGCTCATGCAGCGGATCGCACGGTCGGCGCTGCCGGGCGGTGCGGTGCCGGAACTGCACGGGTTGATCGAGTTTTCCTCCCCTTCCGGCGACAAATACACGGGCTTCGTGCGCGAACTCGACGACGAAGCGGCGCTGGTCGACTTCAACCATCCGCTGGCGGGCAAGGCGATCCGCTTCGAGGTGGAGATACTCGGGATAATGTGATGCGCATACTGCTGGCCAATCCCCGCGGCTTCTGTGCCGGTGTCGAACGCGCGATCGCCATCGTCGAACGTGCGCTGGAAAAGTTCGGCTCGCCGATATATGTTCGCCACGAAGTGGTGCATAACCGTTATGTGGTGGACGGGCTCAAGGCCAAGGGCGCCGTTTTCGTCGAAGACCTCGCCGAGGTTCCCGACGGCGCTACGGTGATCTTCAGCGCCCATGGCGTGCCGCAGGTGGTGCGCCGGGAGGCGGAGGCGCGCGGCCTGCGCGTGTTCGACGCCACCTGCCCGCTGGTGACCAAGGTGCACCTCGAAGTGGGGCGCCTGCACAAGCAGGGCTACGAAATCATCATGATCGGGCACCGCGGCCATCCCGAGGTGGAAGGCACGATGGGCCAGGGGACGGGGCGCATGCACCTGGTCGAGAACGTCGAGGACGTAGCGCGGTTGCAGGTTGGCGGCGCCGCGCCGCTCGCCTACGTCACGCAGACGACGCTCTCGGTGGACGATGCACGCACCATCGTGAACGCGCTGACGGCGCGCTTTCCCGCCATCGTCGGCCCGCGCAAGGACGACATCTGCTACGCGACGCAAAACCGCCAGGATGCCGTCAAGTCGATGGCGGGGAATGTGGACCTCGTCCTGGTGGTCGGCTCGAAGAACAGTTCCAATTCGAACCGCCTGCGCGAAGTAGCCGCGCTCGACGGCATTCCTGCCTACCTCATCGACGGCGCCGAACAGATCGATCCGCAGTGGCTCGTCGGACGCCAGCGCGTCGGCCTTACTGCCGGAGCCTCCGCGCCCGAAGTCCTCGTCGAGGGTGTGATCGAGCGACTGCGCGAACTGGGTGCCGCCGGTGTCGAGATCCTGGCGGGCGTCGCGGAAGACGTCAATTTCGCCCTGCCCAGGGCGCTCGCCGAATAGTCCGCTAGCGCTTGTAGTCCGGCGGTGCAATGGTGCTGCCGCCGTACCAAACCTGCTGGCCGAGCGGTCCCGGCCCGTAGCTGACCTCGAGGAAGAGGTAGCTTCGCACCGGAACGGAACCGGCCGCCGCCGGGGCATAGCGACCCTTGCGCACCACTTCGACGGCCGCTTGTTCGAACAGACCCGGCGGTATGGCGGCGACGGCACGCACCTCCTCGATGGCGCCCCTCTCGTCGAGCAGCAGGCGCACCCGTACGCGGCCGCTTTGCATCCGGGTGTTGGGCGGGTAGGAGAAATTGAGCGGTGCAAGCAGCATCGGTCTCCGCGGTGGTTCTCGCCCGACC
>CAYTFA010000208.1:0-4449 GCA_964436755.1 uncultured Rhodocyclaceae bacterium
ACCTCGGGCGAACCGCTGATCATCGCCGACGCCTACGCCGACGACCGGTTCAACCGCAGCATCGATGAGCAGACTGGTTCCACCACGCGCAACATCCTCTGCGTACCCATCAAGACCGTGAAGGGCGAGATCATCGGTGTGGCGCAAACCCTGAACAAGCGCAACGGCAAGTTCACCCGCCACGACCTCACGCTGCTTGAGGCGATGACCAGCCAGGGAACCCTCGCCCTGCAGTCGGCGCAGTTCATCGAGCGCATGCAGGCCATCCGCCGCCAGGAGATGGAATTCATTGACGTCGTCTCCGAGGTGACCGCCGACATCAAGCTCGGATCCCTGCTGCAAAAGGTCATGGGCGAGGCGACGCGCCTTCTGAATGCCGAGCGCTCGACACTGTTCCTCAACGACGAGAAGACCAGCGAACTGTGGTCCGAGGTCGGCCAGGGGCTCGAGTCGGTGCAGATCCGCCTGCCCAACCACCTTGGCATCGCCGGCGCGGTATTCACTTCGGGCAAGGCGATCAACATCCCCTACGCCTACGCCGACCTGCGTTTCAATCCCGCCTTCGACAAGAAGACCGGCTTCTTCACGCGTTCCATCCTATGCGTGCCCATCGTCAACAAGCACGGCAAGGTTATTGGCGTCACCCAGGTGCTGAACAAGCGCGGCGGGCCATTTACCGGCGAGGACGAATCGCGCCTGCGCGCATTCACGGCGCAGATCTCGATCGCGCTGGAGAACGCCAAGCTGTTCGCCGACGTGCAGAACATGAAGAACTACAACGAGGCGATGCTGGAATCGATGTCGAACGCCGTCATCACCCTCGACGAAAACGAGCGCATCGCGACCTGCAACGCGGCCGGCCTGCGCATCCTGCGAGTGGCCTCCGGTCAGATCCTGCTCAAGCCGGCCGGAGATTTCTTCACCGGCAGCAATGCCTGGATACTCGACAAACTCAAGCGCGTCTCGGAGACCCAGGCCAGCGAAATCGCCATGGAGGCGGAGTTGATCGTCGGCGAAGAAAAGCTTTCGGTCAATCTCACCGCGCTGCCGCTGCTGTCGGCGGAAAAGAAGCGCATCGGCTCCATGTTGATGCTGGAGGACATTTCCAACGAAAAACGCATGCGCTCGACGATGTCGCGCCTGATGGACCCGGGCATCGCCGACCAGATGCTTGCCGGCGGCACCGACACGCTGGGCGGCAAGAACGTCCAGGCGACGGTGCTGTTTTCCGACATTCGCGGTTTCACCACCATCACCGAGCAGCTCGGCGCCCAGGGCACGGTAGCGCTGCTCAACGAGTACTTCACGCTGATGGTGGATTGCATCCAGCGCGAAGCCGGCTTCCTCGACAAGTTCATCGGTGATGCCATCATGGCGGCCTTCGGCATTCCGGTGGCCCACGACGACGACGCCGACCGCTCGGTGCGCACGGCGATCGCCATGATCAACGAGCTTTGGGCCTGGAACAAGGTCCGCGTCGGCGAGGGCAAGATGCCCGTGGACATCGGCATCGGCCTGAATACCGACAACGTGGTGTCCGGCACCATCGGCTCGAAGAAGCGCATGGACTACACCATCATCGGCGACGGCGTTAACCTTGCCGCCCGGCTCGAGTCGGCGTGCAAGCAGTACGGCGCCCGCATCCTGATCAGCGAGTTCACCTACAAGCTGCTGCGCGGGACCTACTACAGCCGCGAGCTCGACCTGGTGGTGGTCAAGGGCAAGACCAAGCCCGTGGCGATCTTCGAGATCCTCGACTACCACACCGAGGAAAGCTATCCCAACCTGACCGACGCGCTGCGCCACTTCAAGGCCGGCCTGCAGAAGTACCGGCAGCAGAAATGGCTGGACGCCAAGACGGCGTTCGGCGAGGTGCTAGCGCTCAATGACCACGACAAGGCAGCGCAAGAGTACATCCAGCGCTGCGACCACTTCCTATCCAATCCGCCTGGGGCGGACTGGGACGGCGTTTGGGTTTTGAAGTCGAAGTAAGGCGGGACGCGGCTGCCCCGCCGGGCGGCACTTACTTGACGCGGGTCAGGGCCGGGCGGCCTGACGGCTTCGGGGCGGAGCTCGCCTCGCTATCCGGTGCGGATGACTCTGCCGGCGCGTTGTCCGGTTCCGCGCTCGCCTCGGCCACCTCGAAGGCCATGCCTTCGCCGTTTTCCCTCGCATAAATCGCGCTGACGCGAGCCACGGGCACCGAGACCGGGAAGGCCCGGCCGCCGAAGCGCGCCTGGAAGCTGATTTCGTCGTTGCCGAGCTGCAGCTGATGGGTCGCCTCGAGTCCAACGTTGAGCACGATCTGTCCATCCTTGACGAACTCGCGCGGCACGCGCGTGGCGGCATCCACGGATACCGCGAGGTAGGGCGTAAAGCCCTCCTCCGAGCACCACTCGTGGATGGCGCGGATCAGGTAGGGTTTGGTGGATGCCATGGCCGCTGCCGCCGGCAGCGCGACCGCCGCGATGATGCGCCTAGCGGCGCATCATCTTCTCGGTCGGCGTCAGCGCGTCGATGAAACCCTGGCGCGAGAAGATGCGCTCGGCGTACTTCATCAGCGGCGCAGCAGTCTTGGGGAGTTCGACGCCGTAATGGTCAAGACGCCAAAGCAGTGGTGCAATCGCCACGTCGAGCATCGAAAAGTCCTCGCCAAGCAGGAACTTCTGCTTGTTGAACATCGGTGCCAGTTCGACCAGGCGGTCGCGGATGTGGTGGCGCGACTTGTCCGCCGACTTGAGGTTCTTCTCGAGGGCATCGATGTAGCTGAACAGTTCGTGCTCCATCGTGAACAGCAACTGGCGAGCCTTGGCGCGCGTCTGCGGATCGGGCGGCATCAGCTGCGGATGCGGGAAGCGCTCGTCGATGTACTCGTTGATGATGTTCGACTCGTAGAGCACGAGGTCGCGATCGACCAGCACCGGCACCCGGTTGTACGGGTTGATGATGGCGATGTCTTCCGGCTTGTTGAACAGATCGACGTCGATGACCTGGAAGTCCATCTGCTTTTCGTAGAGGACGATCCGGCAACGATGGCTGAACGGGCACGTAGTACCCGAATACAGGTTCATCATGGCGCTGGTGCCCCAGGAGTAATCTGCATCACGCACCACTTTGCGGATAGGTGGCGCGCTCATTTCTCGATGCCCCATAGTTTGCATTCACGTTCCAGGATCAATGGATGTCTTTCCAGTACTCGCGTTTCAGCGCGTAGGCGAAGACAAAGGTAACGGCGAGGAAGATCAATACAACCACGCCGAGCTGTTTGCGGAACTCACCCATCGGCTCGCCCATGTAATTCAGGAAGCCAACGAGGTCCGCGACGGCGGCGTCGTACTCCTGTGGCTTGAGCTTGCCAGGCTTGGCGAGGACCAGCTTGTGGTCCGCGCTCATGACCTGTTCGCCCTGCAGTTCCCACAGTACGTGCGGCATGCCGACGTTTTCGAAGACGACGTTGTTCCAGCCCGTGGGGCGGTTGTCGTCACGGTAGAAGGTGCGCAGATAGGTATACAACCAGTCGGCGCCGCTGCCGAACTCGGAGGCCCGGGCGCGCGCGATGACGGTCAGGTCGGGCGGCGCGGCGCCGAACCAGACCTTGGCGTCCGCACGCTGCATGGCGATACGCATCGGTTCGCCGACCTTGTCCGCGGTGAACATCAGGTTGTCGCGGATCTGCGCCTCGCTGAGGCCGATGTCGCCGAGCCGGTTGTAGCGCATGTAGGACGCCGAATGGCAGTTCAGGCAGTAATTGACGAACAGCTTGGCGCCATGCTGCAGCGCCGCCTTGTCGTTGGCCCTGTCCGGCGCGCGGTCGAGGTGCAGCGTCGCGCCGGAGGCGAACGCCAGCACGGGGGCGAACAGCAGTGCGGTGAGAATCTTTTTCATTTCATGGTCACCCTGTCCGGTTCCGGCTGGCAGCGATCCAGCGAGGACCAGATCGGCATGGTGAGGAAAAACAGGAAGTAGTAAACGGAGCAGATCTGCGCGACGATGGTGCGGCCCGGCGTCGGCGCCAGTACGCCGAGGTAGCCTAGGACGAAGAACACGACTACCCAGATCGCCAGCAGCGTCTTGAAAATCGGGCCGCGATAGCGGATCGACTTGACCGGGCTGCGGTCGAGCCAAGGCAGGAAGGCGAAGATCATGACGCCGGCGCCCATGGCCACGACACCCCAGAACTTGGCATCGATGCCGAACAGCGGATAGGTGACGGCACGCAGCAGCGAGTAGTACGGCGTGAAGTACCAGACCGGGGCGATGTGCGGGGGAGTGACCAGCGGATCCGCGGGAATGAAGTTGTTGTACTCGAGGAAGTAGCCGCCGCCTTCTGGCCAGAAGAACATCACCACGGCAAACACCATCAGGAAGACGATGACGCCGACGATGTCCTTGACCGTGTAGTACGGGTGGAACGGGATGCCGTCGAGCGGCTTGCCGTCGGGACCGCGG
>CAYTFA010000209.1:0-4427 GCA_964436755.1 uncultured Rhodocyclaceae bacterium
CATCCACGGCGGCGGCCAGGACCTGCAGTTCCCGCACCACGAGAACGAGATTGCCCAGTCCGAGGGCGCCCACGGATGCCGCTTCGTGAACTACTGGATGCACAACGGCTTCGTGCGCGTCGACGACGAAAAGATGTCGAAATCGCTGGGCAACTTCTTCACCATTCGCGAGGTGCTCAAGCAGTACGACGCGGAGGTCGTCCGCTTTTTCATCCTGCGGGCGCACTACCGCAGTCCGCTGAACTATTCCGATGCCCACCTCGACGACGCGCGAAATGCGCTGACCCGCCTGTACACGGCTCTCAAGGGATACCGTGGTGCCGCGGCGGTGGACTGGGACGAGCCGCATGCGCAGCGGTTCAAGGCGGCGCTCGACGACGATTTCGGCACACCCGAGGCGATGGCCGTGCTGTTCGACCTGGCGACGGCGATCAACCGGGGCGAGACGGCGCTGGCCGGCCAGCTCAAGGGCCTGGCCGGCGTGCTCGGCCTGCTGCAGCGCGATGCCGTGGACTTCCTCCAGGCGGCCCCGGCCGGCGGTCCCGACGGCGATGCGATCGAGGCCAAGGTGGCTGCCCGCGCCGCGGCGAAGAAGGCACGCAATTTCGCCGAGGCCGACCGCCTGCGCGACGAACTGAAAGCCGCCGGCATCGTCCTCGAGGACGGCCCGCAGGGCACGACCTGGCGGCGGGCCTGAGGCGTCCCCGGCACGGGGTCACCCGGTACTTGCCTGACATGCCGGCTTGGCGGTAAGCTTGCCCCCTTTCGGGGCAGGGACATGTCGCCGATCAGGACACTCAATATTCCGCGGGTGCTGGCCGAGCTTCCGCTCTTAGCCAACCTGGCGGCTGAACACGTCGGGGAGCTGGCGCGCGCTGCGCGCGCCAGCGTCGTCCAGCGCGAGCAGGCCATCTATCGCGTCGGCGACGAGATCGGCGAACTGTTCATCCTGCATTCCGGCCAGGTAAAGCTGGCCCTGTCGTGCACCCGCGGCAACGAACACATCATCGACATCGTTGAACCGGGCAGCGCGTTCGGCGAGGCCGAACTCTTCGGCCAGCGCCCCTGCGTGGCGGGGGCCGTTGCGGTGCGCACCTCGCAGGTCATCGGCATCGAGCGGGAAGCGCTGCAGGACGTCATGGCGCGCGAGCCGCGCCTGGCGCTGCGCCTGACGCGCCTGCTGGCACGCCGCCAGGTCGAACTGGAAGCCGATGTCGCCGAGCGGCACCTGCTCTCCGGCGGCCAGCGCGTGCTCGAGTACCTGGTCCGCCTTGCCGGCCCCGCGCGCGATGCCATCGGCGAAACCACCGTGATGCTGGGCAGCAGCAAGCAACTGCTCGCCGCCCGCTTCAGCATGCAGCCGGAGACCTTTTCGCGCACCCTGCGCGACCTGGCGGACTCCGGCTTCATCGTGCCCGACCTGCGCGAGATTCGACTCATGAATGCCGCGATCGAACGCTACCTGGCGGCCGACCCGGCCGACCAGACCGTGATGGTGCCTTCCCGCCGGCGCTTGCGCGAAGCCACGCTCGGGCGTGCCGATGCGCGCGGCGGTGGCCGCAGCCGCGTCGGCGAGCCGCGCACGCTGTGCGACTCGATCAACACCGCCGGCCGCCAGCGCATGCTGTCGCAGCGGATGGCGAAGTCCTGGCTGATGCTCCAGCGCGGCGTCATGGCGCGGCGCTCGCGCCTGATCCTGCGCCAGTCGATGGACATGTTCGACGGCCAGTTGAAGGAACTCGACGTCCTCGCCAGCGATGCCGGCTGCCGCGCG
Organism: uncultured Rhodocyclaceae bacterium; assembly: GCA_964436755.1. Classification (GTDB taxonomy): domain Bacteria; phylum Pseudomonadota; class Gammaproteobacteria; order Burkholderiales; family Rhodocyclaceae; genus Sulfuritalea. The sequence continues at coordinate 1,775 of CAYTFA010000209.1, forward strand.
GCGCGGACCGAGCTCGCCGAAGGCTGGCAGACCTATCGCGAATTGCTTGGGCGCTCGCCCGACAGCCAGACTGCGCGCGAGCTGTTCGCCGTGAGCGAGGAAGTCCTCGCTGCCGCCCACCGGCTCACGGTCGCTTTCGAACATGCAGAGGGCACGCGCAAGGGAGAACTGGTGAATTTCGCCGGCCGCCAGCGCATGCAGTCGCAGCGCATGGCCAAGCTCTACCTGTTCGGCCAGATCGGCATCCGTTCCGCTACCTGCCGGCGCGAACTCGAAGCGGCGAGCGAAGAGTTCGGCGGCGGCCTGTCGCGACTGATCGCGGCGACGGCCGACAATGCCGCGATACGGGCCGAACTGGAACCCGTGGCCGAGCGCTGGGATGGCCTGCGTAACGCGCTGGCTTTGGTCGACGACCGCAACTCGACAGTGAATGCCCGGGGCGTGTTCAAGGCCAGCGAAGAAGTCCTGCGTCATCTCGACGCGGCCGTCGGGCTCTGTGCGCGTTCGGCGGCCAACGGGGATCAACGATGAACAGACAGCAGCTGGTTTTCCTGGGCGCCCTGGCGCTCCTCGCGCGTCCCCTGCTTGCCGCGGAGACGCCGCCGCCGGCGAACCCGCCGGAGAAGCAGGCCGGCATGGCCAACTACAGCATGTCGGGAATGACCGCGGACGAAAAGCGCGGGCTGACCCAGGCTGTCACCCGCCAGAACAAGCAGCTCGGCCACGGCATGGGCGGTCTCGGCAACGACGCCTCCGCAGCGCCAGCCGGTGCGAAGGCAAAGAAGGGCGCGAAGAAGGGCGGCAAGAAAAAGGCGGGCAAGGCCGCCAAGAAGAAGTCGCCGGGGAAGAAGAAGGCGCCGGTACGCGGCGCCAAGGCGAAACGCGCCGCACGCTAGGCGGCGTGCGCCGGAGTGCTCAGCCGGCGAAGAACTCCTTGACGCGGTCGAGCCAGCTCTGCGCACGCGGATTGTGGCGCTGCGCGTTGCCCTGGCTGATCTGCTCGAATTCCTGCAGGAGCTCGCGCTGGCGCTCGGTGAGGCTCACCGGGGTCTCCAGTACCACGTGGCAGAGCAGGTCGCCGCGGCCGATCGAACGCACGCCCTTGATGCCCTTGCCGCGCAGGCGGAAGACCTTGCCCGTTTGCGTCTCTGCCGGAATCTTCAGTCGTGCGACGCCATCGAGGGTCGGGATCTCGATCTCGCCGCCAAGCGCTGCCGTGGCGAAACTGACCGGCATCTCGCAATGCAGGTCGTCGTGGTCGCGCTGGAACACCGGGTGCGCCTTGAGGTGAATCTGCACGTAGAGATCGCCCGCGGGGCCGCCATTGACCCCGTGCTCGCCTTCGCCGGTGAGCCGGATGCGATCGCCCTCGTCGATACCCGCCGGAATCTTTACCGATAGCGTCTTGTGTTCCTTGACGCGGCCCGCGCCGTGGCAGCTGCCGCAGGGGTCGGCGATGTAGCGGCCGGTACCGTGGCACTTCGGACAGGTCTGCTGGATCGAGAAGAAGCCCTGCTGCATGCGCACCTGGCCATGGCCGCCGCAGGTGGGGCAGGTCTTGGGCTCGCTGCCCTTCTTCGCGCCACTGCCGCTGCAGGTCTCGCATTCGGCCATGGTCGGGATGCGGATGCGCGTTTCGGTGCCGCGCGCCGCATCCTCGAGCGAGATCTCGAGGTTGTAGCGCAGGTCGGCGCCACGATAGACGTTGGAGCGGCCGCCGCCTCGGCCACCGCCGAAGATGTCGCCGAAGATGTCGGAAAACGCGTCGGCGAAACCGCCCATGCCCGCGCCGCCGGCGCCCATGCCGGCCTGCGGGTCGACGCCGGCATGGCCGAACTGGTCATACGCCGAGCGCTTCTGCGCGTCGGAAAGGATCTCGTAGGCCTCCTTGGCTTCCTTGAAGGATTCCTCGGCCTTGGGGTTGTCCGGATTGCGGTCCGGATGGTGCTTCATGGCCAGCTTGCGGTAGGCCTTCTTGATCTCGTCGTCCGCAGCGTCGCGGTTGACGCCCAGGATTTCGTAGTAGTCGCGCTTCTTTGTTGCCATGGTTTCTTACCCGTCAGTCTTGCGCAAAGGCCGAGTCAGGCGGCGACTGCGTCGTCCGCTTGAACTCGGCCACTTAGTACGGCGCGTCAGCGACCGGCTTAAGCCTTCTTATCCTTCACCTCGGTGAACTCCGCGTCAACCACGTCTCCGGCGTCCTTCTTCGCCTCGCCGCCGCCTGGGCCCGCGTTGGCACCAGCGCCTGCGGCGCCGGCTTCGGCCTGGGCCTGGGCGTAGACCTTTTCGCCAAGCTTCTGCGAGGCCTTGGCCAGCGCCTCGGTCTTGGCTTCGATGGTCGCCTTGTCATTGCCCTTGATGGCTTCCTCGGCGTCCTTCACCGCGGCCTCGATCGCCGATTTCTCGGCAGCGTCGACCTTGTCGCCGTGCTCGGAAAGCGCCTTCTTGATCGAGTGCACCATGGCATCGCACTGGTTGCGTGCATCGACCAGTTCGTGCGCCTTCTTGTCTTCCTCGGCGTGGGCCTCGGCGTCCTTCACCATCCGGTTGATCTCGTCTTCCGACAGGCCGGAGTTGGCCTTGATGGTGATCTTGTTCTCCTTGCCGGTGCCCTTGTCGCGCGCCGAGACGTGCAGGATGCCGTTGGCGTCGA
>CAYTFA010000210.1:0-4398 GCA_964436755.1 uncultured Rhodocyclaceae bacterium
GATGACGGCCAGCGTCCGCGAGCGGTGGGTGCGGCTCGGAGGCGGCGCGGCGGTCGCACGGTCCGGCGGGCGGAGCTGCAAGCTGGAGTCCGGCGCGGGTCAGGACAAGGGCTTGGCCCCGGCCCGGTCGGCATCCGGGTAGTCGATACCGTCCATCCTGCCGAAGCCGAAGATGTCGATCTTGTTCGGCCCGAACTGGCTCGCCACCAGGATCAGGTATTCGATGCGGAACTTCGGGTCGGCAAAACGGCGGAAGGAGGCGACGTTGTCGTAGTCGACCGTCACGCCGGCGGGCAGGTTGATTCCGGTCGTGCCGTCTTCGGACTGGCCGAAGAACATCAGCAGCTTGCCGCTGTTGTCGAAGACCTGCACGTTCTGGAAGGCCGTATCGCCCACCAGCATGCGCCCGGCCCTGTCCAGCGCGATGCCCTTCGGGCGCGCGAAGCTGCCTGGCGTCGAGCCGACCTCGCCGTACATGCGCACCGGCTTGCCGTCGGTGGTGAAGCGCTGCACCCGGTAGTTGCTGGTTTCGACCACGTACAGGTCGCCGTCCTGGCCCAGCGCGATGTTGGTCGGATGGAACAGCTCGCCCGGCCCGGACCCGGGCTTGCCGAACGTGTGCAGCAGCTTGCCGGTGCCCTTGTCCAGCACCTGGATCTCGTGGTGCGCGATGTCGGTCACGTACAGGCGATTGCCGCCGATGGCGACGTCAACCGGACGGAACTGGCCCTGCGAGCCGAAGGCGCGCAGGAAGCGGTCGTCGCGGTCGTACACCAGGATCTGGTCGCGCCCGGTGTCCGTGACGAAGCGTGTGCCGTCGGCATCGATGCGGATGTTGATCGGACGCTTCAGCCGCCCGCCGCCGTTGCCGGCGAAGAAGCTGTAGCGCTTCCTGACCAGGTCGAACACCGCGATGCCACCGGCGCCGGTATCCGCCACGAAAAGCTTGCCCTGGTGCAGGGCCACGCCATAGGGCTGAGCCAGGCGCTGGACCTCCTTCTCCTCGCCGACGATGAAATCGGCGAAGCTGTCCTTCTCGACCGCAAGGTCGCGTTCGCTGGCGATCGTGGTCAGGTACTGGACGCGCGGCGGGTTGGGCAGCGGCGGATAGAAGATGGGGCCGGCGGCAGCGGCGGATCCGGCCGGCTCCTGCCGCGGTGCGGTGGCGACGCAGCCGGCCAGCATGGCAATGGCTGCCATGCAGGCAAGCAGGCAGGTCGCCAGGGCGATCAACCTCGAAAGCAGGGCGGCGGGTGTAAGCATGTCGATTCCGATCTCGGTGACGGGGCGAACTACTTGTTGTGGCAGGTGAGGCAGATCTTGCTGCCCGACGGATCGACCTTGACCAGGCCGGTTCCGGCGCCGCCGACGGTGAAGGTGTTGTGCACGTCGTGACAGGAGTCGCACTCCATCTTTCCGCCGTAGAGCAGGACCGAGGCAATGGTGCCGGTCTTGGTCTGGGTGCCGGAGCCGATCGTCGCCGTCTTGGTGGCCGGATCGAAGAGCGAACCGTCGGCGGTTGACAGGGCCGTGTCGTAGGTGAAGCCGATCGGGTGCGAGCGCTTGAGGTTGTTGCCGAGGTTGTTCGCCGCCGAAATCATGGTTGTGCCGGTGACGCCGCCGAAGCTGTTCACCGCCACCGTGCCGTCGTGGCACGACAGGCAAAGCTTCGAGCCGCCGCCCGGCTGGGTCACCGTGGCATTCATGGTCGGGCTGCTGTACAGCGTGTAGGTGGCCGTCGAGTTGGCGTGGTTCCACAGCGGCGCGTCGGTGACGCTGGTGTCGGACTTGTGCGGCGTATGGCAGGCGACGCAAATGCGTCCGCCGGACCAGGCCTGCGCGGTGAAGTCATGCGCCGACCCGGTGATCGTGCCGGCCAGGCTCGGCATGGCCACGAGCGACAGCAGCGCCGTGAATGCCCAGGTTGCGACTCTGCGCGTCAGATTCATTTTGACTTCTCCTTCAAATGGTTTGCCGTCGATTCCCCGGGAATCCGTGGTCCCGGCCGGTTCGTGCGGGACGGATGTTGCTGTGCCGGCGAAGGGCACCGCCACTGTCGTCGCAGCCCGACACTTCGGCCGGACCACGCGACGCCCTAGGATGGCGGCCATCGCTAGCCGGGCGGGCATGCCCCCGCCGCTTCGGGAGGTAGATCATGGAAATGGAAGTCACGGCCGGGAACTGCCCGCTGCCGTTGCCGTCGCTGCCGCGGCGTATCGCCGCCCTGGCTGTCGCCGTGGCGCTGCGCGCCGCGCTCGTCGGCGTCCTGCTTGGTGCCTGGGCGGTACGGGAGCACGTCCTCTATACGCCGGCCTCGGACCTGGGCTACTGGCTCGGCGTGGCGGGCGGCAGCCTGATGCTGGTGCTGCTGGTGTATCCGCTGCGCAAGCGCTTTCGCGCCCTGGCGGTGCTAGGGCCGCTCAAGCACTGGTTCCGCTTCCACCTCGTGGCGGGGATTGCCGGCCCGCTGATCGTGCTGTTCCACTCGACATTCCACGTCGGCTCGTTCAATGCCGCCATCGCGCTGGCGTCCATGCTGCTGGTGGTTGCCAGCGGCATCGTCGGCCGCTACCTCTATCGCAGCATCCACCACGGGCTCTACGGCAGCCGCGCCACCGCCGCGGAATCGAAACAGGCGCTGGCGCAACGGATGGAGGCGTTGCGCCCCATATTGGCCCATCTGCCGCTGGTCGAACTCGAGGTGGGCGCCTTCTGCGCGCTGGCCGGCGGCGCACCCGCCGGCCGCTGGCGCCAGGCGCTGTTGTTCCTCTCGCTGGGATGGCACCGCCGGCGTGCCGAGCGACGGGTGAGGCGTGCGCTTGCCTGCCGCGGGATGGACACCGACGATGGGGCGGTCCGGACCCTGATGCCGGCCATCGCCGCCACCCTCGATGCAGTCCAGCGCGCCGCACAGTTTTCGACGTATGAACGGCTGTTCTCGCTCTGGCATGTCGTGCATATCCCCTTCCTGTGCATGCTCGTGGTCACCGCGATCGTTCATGTCGTGGCTGTGCACGCTTACTAAGGCCGCCCTCGCCGCAGCGCTCATGGTCACGTCCGCAGCAAGGGCACAGGGGATCGAGTCGGCCGTGATGCCGGGCGCCGTGATCCAGGGGCACGCCGATCTGGAAGCCGCCTGCGCCAACTGCCATATCCGCTTCGACCGGGCGGCGCAGCCGCGCTTGTGCCTCGATTGCCACAAGCCGGTGCGCGCCGACGTCGAAGCCGGCGCCGGCTACCACGGCCGCCTGCGCCCGACCGAACGCGAATGCCGGCGCTGCCACACCGACCACAAGGGGCGCGCAGCGAAGATCGTGGCGCTCGACGAGAAGCGCTTCGATCATGCGCAGACTGATTTCATCTTGCGCGGCAGGCACCGCCAGGCGTCGTGTGCCAGTTGCCACCCGGCCCGGGTCAAGCACGCCAAGGCGCTCTCGGACTGCCTCTCCTGTCATCGCAAGGAGGACAAGCACAAGGGCGGCCTCGGCGCGAAATGCGAAACCTGCCACAACGAGGCGACCTGGAAGGAGGCGCGCTTCGACCACGGCAAGACGAAATTCCCGCTGCGGCGCGCGCATGCCGATCCCAGGATCAAGTGCGAGGCCTGCCACATCGACCACAAGTACCAGGCCACACCGGTGGAGTGCGCATCCTGCCATCGCGAAGACGACATGAAGAAGGGGCACAAGGGGCACTTCGGCAACCGCTGTGAGAAGTGCCACGACGAAGGTGAATGGAAAGCCACGACCTTCCGCCATGAGCGCGACACGCACTATCCGCTGCTCGACCGCCATCGCCAGGTCAAGTGCGAGTCCTGCCATCGGGCGCCGCTGTTCCGCGAGAAAACGCCGACGCGCTGCGTGTCCTGCCACCGTGCCGACGACGTGCACAAGAACGCGCTTGGCGACAAGTGCGACAAATGCCACGGCACCAGGAACTGGAAGGGCAGCGGCTTCAACCACGATGCGGATACGCGCTTTGTCCTGCGTGACAAGCACAAGGCGGCGAAATGCGACTCCTGCCACAAGGACAAGGGCATGCGCGAGAAACTGCCGCTCGCCTGCCATGCCTGCCACGAGCGCGACGACCGCGAAAAGGGGCACAAGGGCAGCTACGGCGACAAGTGCGAGTCCTGCCACGACGCCCGGGCCTTCAAGCCCGCCACCTTCGACCACGGCCGCGACACGCCCTTCGCACTCGGTGGCAAGCACGCGAAGGTCGCCTGCGCCGGCTGCCACAAGACGCCGTTGTACCGTAGCAAGACCGAGGCGGCCTGCTACGCCTGCCACAAGGACCAGGACGTGCATTTCGCCACGTACGGCCTGGAGTGTGCGACCTGCCACGTCGCCGACGACAAGGCCTACCAGTTCCTGCAGGCGCGCATCGCGATCGGCTCGG
>CAYTFA010000211.1:0-4374 GCA_964436755.1 uncultured Rhodocyclaceae bacterium
GCGACGTAGTACTCGCCGACGTCCGCCGTCTTCGACATGAAGCCGATGCCGGCATACAGGGCGATGGTGGCGAACAGGAAGAGATAACCGAGGACCTTGTTCGGCACCCCGAGCTGCTCGAGGATGCCGACCATGATGACGAAGGCGATGAAGCCGCCGGTGTAGAAGCTGTAGTAGCGCTTCAGCGCGGCATTGAACTGGGACTGGGTCTGGGTGGCCATTAGTCGAGCTCCCCTTCATGGACGTCGTACTGCTTGTCCAGGTTGTTCATGTAGCGCGCGTAGAACCAGATGATCAGCACGTAGATGATCAGCGAGCCCTGCGCCGACATGTAGAAGCCCAGGGGGCCGAGGAAGGTGATCTCGTTGAGTTCGCGCGCGTACCACCCCATGACGAAGGTGGCGACGAACCAGATCGCAAGCAAAATGCTCGTGATGCGCAGGTTGGCGCTCCAATACTGCTTGTGCTTTTCCGTCAGCTGCATCTAGGTCTCCTCCTAGTTAGCGGGTGCCGGCGCGAGGCCGAAATCCCCGTGGGTGGGCTCCCCGGTTTGCCCGGTGTTGTGCCCCGTCCTCTTTGTGAATTCCCGGGATAGAGGCAAAAAGTGGCAAAACCACTACCCCAAGATAGGCCCGATTGTCGCTCCGGCTCCCTGACGGGAAGCTTACATGGCCTGACAAATCCTTACAACCCGAACCCTTGGCTCAGAGTCCCACCGGAAAGCCGCTTGGCGGCGACAGGGGTCGTACGGCGGGTTCGGGCACGGGCAGGCGCGGAAAGCTGACGCGGAACAGGCAACCGCGTCCAAAGCTGCCTGTCAGCAGTTCGAGCCGGGCACGATGCTGTTCGGCGATTTCCGCCGCTATGGCGAGGCCGAGGCCGCTGCCCTCGGCGTCCGTGCCCAGCACCCGGTAGAAGCGCTCGAAGACGCTGTCGCGTTCGTCTTCGGGGATTCCCACGCCATCGTCGTCGACCTCGACCACGGCCTCGTCGCCGGCACGGACGCGCACGGTCACGTGGCCGCCGCCCGGGGTGTACTTGACGGCATTGTCGACGAGGTTCGTCAGGAGCTCGCGCAGCAGGACCGGTACGCCGCTGATCATCAGGGGGAATTCGCAGGTCTCGAAGCCGAGGTCGATGCGTTTGGCCAGTGCGCGCACCACCCAATCCTCCGTTACGGAACGGGCAAGCGCGTCGAGGTCGGCGGGAACGACGTTGTGCAGCTTTTCGTGGCTGGCTTCGGCACGCGCCAGCATCAGCAGCTGGTTGATCATGTGCGCAGCGCGGTCCGTGCTTTCGGCGATCAACTCGAGGGCATGCCGCATCTGCGCCGGATCGGTTTCGGCGAGCGCAAGCTCGGTTTGCGTCTTGAGCCCTGTCAGTGGCGTACGCATCTGATGCGCGGCCTGCGCAATGAAGCGCTGTTGCGCGTGCAGGTTCTCCTCGAGACGCCCCATCATCTGGTTGAAGGCGAGCACGAGCGGGCGCACTTCGTCGGGCACCCCGCGGGTGGGAATTGGCGACAGATCGGTGGGGCGCCGGCGGTTGAGGCGGCCCTGCAACAGGCGCAGCGGCGCGATGCCGCGCGTAAGGCCGACGTAGACGAGGATCACGGCCAGCGGGATCACGGCGAACTGCGGCAGGAGAACGCCGGAAATGATGCTGCTAGACAGCGCCTCGCGCTTCTTCAGCGTCTCCGCTACCTGGATGACCACGGGCGGCGAGCTTCGGGTCGGCATGAAGGCGTAGGCGATGCGCACGTTGTCCGCGTTGATGCGATCGTCGCGAAACAGCACCCTGCCGGCTTCGACGCGATCCGGCATGGGCGGAAACGGAATTTCATGGTCGCCCTGCACGACGCGCGTGTTCGGCGCCACGACCTGGTAGTAGAGGGTGTCGGTATCGTCGGCGCGCAGGATGGTGCTGGCGGAGGGCGGCAGGCTCACGCTGACGCGCGAGCCCTCGACCTTGACCAAGCGGGCGATGGCCGAGACGCTTTCGGCGAGGGCCTGGTCGTAGGGCTGGTTGGCGATATAGCTCGCGACGTGGTTGGTGGCGACGATGGAGATCGGCCACAGCAGCAGAAGGGGCGCCAGCATCCAGTCGAGAATCTCGCCGAACAGCGAATTCGAGTACTCGAAACTCAGAAAGGGGTTGCGGCTCCAGGCGGCGTCGTCACCGTCGAGATCACCCGACGGCGTGCGCACCGACGCAGGTGCGCCGTCAGTGGGTTGCATCGGGCTGTTCGGCCGGCCTTTCCAGGCAGTAACCCAGGCCGCGTACCGTGGTGATGCGCGCATTGCCGGGTTCGAGCTTCTTGCGCAGGCGATGGATGTAGACCTCGATCGCGTTGGCGCTGACTTCTTCGCCCCAGCTGCACAGCTGGTCGACCAGCTGGTCCTTGGCCACGAGCCGGCCCGCCTTGAGCAGCAGGATCTCGAGCAGTGCCAGCTCGCGTGCGGAAAGCTCGACGATCTCGCCCTTGAGCCGGGCAACGCGTTCCGATTGGTCGTAGGAGAGATCGCCGACCTCGATGCGCGTCGGATTGCCTGTGCCGCGGCGGGTGAGCGCGCGCGCCCGGGCGAACAGTTCGGGCAGGGCGAAAGGCTTGGTCAGATAATCGTCGGCGCCGGCGTCGAGGCCGCGCACGCGGTCCTCGATGCCGTCCTGCGCGGTAAGCACCAGCACCGGCACGGTTTGCTTGCGTCCGCGCAGGCGCTTGAGCACCTCAATGCCGGACAGGCGCGGCAGGCCCAGGTCGAGAATGAGCAGGTCGTATTGCTGCGAGAGCAGCGCCGTGTCGGCATCCGCCCCGTTGGCGACGTGATCGACGGCATAACCGGACTTGCGCAGCGCAGCCACCAGGCTTTGCGAAATGATGCGATCGTCCTCTGCGAGCAGGATGCGCATGCGTCGTCGCTAGGCTGCGCAGGGCATCGGGGAAGGCCGCTTCATCCCTGCGGCAGGCGGGCGCTGACCCCGGCCCAGAATTCGTCCGCCTTCTGCTTGCCCGCCATGGTCTGGATGATCTGCCGGCATTTCTGCAGGACCGTGGAAAGGTCGCCCGGTGTCTTGCTGCGTTCGACCAGCGCGGTCAGTTCGTCCGCTGTCGGTCCGAGGTAGGAGACCAGGGTGCGGCAGGCGAAACGCGAGGCGGATGCCATGGAAACCTCGACACCCGGTTCGGCCGGACGCGCCTGCGCAGCGCCTTCCGACGCCGCCGGCGCCGCGGCATCGCCGCCGACGATCTCGATATAGCCGTCCGCGAGCAGGTTGTTGAGGATGCCTTCGCTCGTCGGATGCGGATTCTTCGCCAGCAGTCCGGCACGCGTGGTCTTGTCGTCGACGAGGATCAGCATCGCGCGCTCGCGCATGCCAAGCCGGTTGGCCCGCGTCGTGATTTCATTGCGCCCCTTGTCGGTTTTGCGATAGATCCCGGACATTGCGCTCCCCCGTGTTTCGGAAATGATAGCGTGTCTGCCCGGAGCCAAGACGAAAAAAACCCGGCCGAAGCCGGGTTTTTGCATTCCAGCAGGAAGGTGGGTAACGGGAGGGAACCTGGGTTCCCTCCCGTTCCTTCCGAGGGATATGTAATCGACCGGGTCGATTACATATCCATTCCCATGCCGCCCATGCCGCCCATGCCACCCATGCCACCCGGCATGCCGCCGGCCGGCTTGTCTTCGACCAGTTCGGCGACCATGCAGTCGGTGGTCAGCATCAGGCTCGCCACGGAGGCGGCGTTCTGCAGCGCGGTGCGCGTGACCTTGGTCGGGTCCAGCACGCCCATCGCCACCATGTCGCCGTACTCGCCCGTGGCCGCGTTGTAGCCGTAGTTGCCCTTGTTCTCGAGCACCTTGTTGGCCACCACGGAGGGCTCGTCGCCGGCGTTGGCGACGATCTCGCGCAGGGGCTGCTCGAGCGCGCGCAGCACGATCTTGATGCCGGCGTCCTGGTCGTGGTTGTCGCCCTTGACATTGACGGCCTGGCGGGCGCGCAGCAGCGCGACGCCGCCGCCGGCGACGATGCCTTCCTCAACGGCGGCACGCGTGGCGTGCAGCGCGTCTTCTACGCGGGCCTTCTTTTCCTTCATTTCCACTTCGGTGGCAGCACCGACCTTGATCAGTGCAACGCCGCCGGCCAGCTTGGCCACGCGTTCCTGCAGCTTTTCCTTGTCGTAGTCGCTGGTGGCTTCCTCGATCTGCGTGCGGATCTGGGCGACGCGGGCCTTGATGTTGTCTTCCGAGCCGACGCCGTCGATGATCGTGGTGTTTTCCTTGGCCACTTCGATGCGCTTGGCCTGGCCCAGGTCCTTCAGCGTGGCCTTTTCCAGCGTGAGGCCGACTTCCTCGGCGATCACCGTGCCGCCGGTCA
>CAYTFA010000212.1:0-4364 GCA_964436755.1 uncultured Rhodocyclaceae bacterium
CCTGACCAACGCCGACCAGCTCAAGCAGGACATGTTCCTGCAGGACCTGCGCCACATGAACACCAACTCCGACTCGGAGGTGCTGCTCAACGTGCTGGCGCACGAGCTGCAGGCGGCGTCCACCAAATACCAGGTCGACGCGGAAACCATCTTCAAGGCCGTCGCCGGAGTGCATCGGCGCGTGCGCGGCGCCTATGCCGTGGTGGCAATGATCGCCGGCTACGGGCTGCTTGCCTTCCGCGATCCGTGGGGCATCCGGCCGCTGGTGATCGGGCGCCACGAGACGGCGGCAGGCATGGAATACCTGCTCGCCTCGGAGAGCGTGGCGATCGATACCCTCGGCTTCAAGATCCTGCGTGACGTCGAGCCGGGCGAGGCGGTGCTGATCGACCTGCGCGGCAACTTCGTCAGCCGCCAGTGCGCGGAGCGCACGGTCCATGCACCCTGCATGTTCGAGTTCGTGTATCTGGCGCGGCCCGATTCCGTCATGGACGGCATCTCCGTGTATGAGACGCGGGTCAAGATGGGGGCCTACCTCGCCGACAAGATCCGCCAGACGATGCCGCACATCGAGATCGATGCGGTAATACCGATCCCCGATTCGAGCCGGCCCTCGGCGATGGAGCTGGCCAGCCGGCTGAACCTGCCGTACCGCGAGGGCTTCGTCAAGAACCGCTACATCGGCCGCACCTTCATCATGCCGGGCCAGGCGACGCGCAAGAAGTCCGTGCGGCAGAAGCTCAACGCCATCAGCCAGGAGTTCCGCGGCCGCAACGTGCTGCTGGTCGATGACTCGATCGTGCGCGGCACCACCAGCCGCGAGATCATCATGATGGCCCGCGAAGCCGGGGCGAAGAAGGTGTATTTCGCCTCCGCCTCGCCGCCGGTGCGCTTTCCCAATGTGTATGGCATTGACATGCCGACGCGCGGCGAGCTGATCGCGGCGTTTCGCAGCGACCAGGAAATCTGCCGCGAGATCGGCGCCGATGGCCTGATCTACCAGGACATCGAAGCCCTGCGCGCGGCGGTGCGCGAGGTCAATCCGGTGGTGACCCAGTTCGAAACCTCCTGCTTCGATGGCCAGTACATCACTGGCGACGTCACGCCTGGGTACCTGCAGGCCGTGGAGGACCGTCGCAATGCGCCGGTCGCGCGCCGCAGCGAGGAGGCCGACTTTTTCGACGGCGCTGACGGGGAGCAGCTCGACCTGAACCTGGTGCAGGCCGGATGAGCGGAGAAGGCGGCGCCGACTGGTCCTTCGATACGCTGGCGGTGCGTGCCGGCCAGGAGCGCAGCCAGTTCGGCGAGCATTCCGAGGCGCTTTACCTCACGTCCAGCTTCGTCTTTGCGAACGCCGCGCAGGCCGCGGCGCGCTTTTCCGGCAACGAGCCCGGCAACGTCTATTCGCGGTTCACCAATCCGACCGTGGCGACGATGCAGGATCGCCTTGCCGCGCTCGAGGGCGCCGAAGGCTGCATCGCCACGGCGACGGGAATGGCGGCGATCCTTGCCACGGTGATGGCGCTGCTCAAGGCGGGCGACCACATCGTCGCCTCGCGCAGCATCTTCGGCGCGACGCAGCAGATGTTCGGCAACATCCTGCCGCGCTTCGGCGTCGACACCAGCTTTGTCGATGATGGCGCGGTTGACGCGTTCCGTGCCGCGCTGCGGCCGAACACACGTCTGATCTTCATCGAAACGCCCTCCAACCCGCTCACCGAGGTATTCGACGTCGCGGCGCTGGCCCAACTTGCGCACGGTGCCGGCGCGCTGCTTGCCGTCGACAATTGCTTCTGCACTCCGGCATTGCAGCGACCACTGCTGCTTGGCGCCGACCTCGTCATCCATTCCGCAACCAAGTATCTCGATGGGCAGGGTCGCGTGCTGGGTGGCGCAGTGTGCGGCGCGCAGCCGCTGATGGAGGAAGTGTTCAAGTTCCTGCGTACCGCCGGACCGACCCTGTCGCCCTTCAACGCCTGGGTGATCCTCAAGGGGCTGGAAACGCTCTCCGTGCGCATGCGTGCCCAGTCGGCCAACGCGCTGGAACTGGCGCGCTGGCTGGAAGCGCAGCCGCAGGTGACCCGCGTGCACTATCCGGGCCTGCCCTCGCACCCGCAGCATGAATTGGCCATGCGCCAGCAGAGCGCCGGCGGGGCCATTGTCTCCTTCGAGGTCGATGGGGGGCGGGAGGCGGCGTGGCGCGTCGTCGATAACTGCCGGCTGCTTTCCATCACGGCCAACCTCGGCGACACCAAGACGACGATCACCCACCCGGCCTCGACCACCCATGGCCGCATTTCGGCCGAGGCGCGCGCTGCGTCGGGAATTGGCGAGGGACTGCTGCGCGTGGCCGTTGGCCTCGAGGCCGTGGCCGACCTGCAGGCCGACCTCGCGCGCGGGCTCGGCTAGGCCGAGAGGTCCAGCCGGCGCACGCCGGCCGGGCCGATTTCCAGCGCGTCGCCGCGCGCGCTGTCCCAATCGGAAAGTACCCAGCGCTCACCCGGTCCCGAGGCCAGGTCGAGCGACTCGCGGCCCGGCCGGTGGGTGTGGCCGTGGATCAGGCGGGTACAGTGACTGGCTTCGAGCACGGAGCGGATGGCCGTCGCGTTGGCATCCATGGTCTCCGCGGACTTCGCGCGCATCGCCTCGGCACTGCGACGTCGCAGTGCCTCCACTTCGGCGCGCCGCTCGGCCAGGGGACGGGCGAGGAAGCGTTCCTGCCACTCGGGCGAGCGCACGGTGCGGCGGAACTCCTGGTAGGGCAGGTCGTCGGTGCACACGGTATCGCCGTGCAGGAGCAGCGTCGGCGTACCGGCGACGACGACCCGTGCGGAATCGTCCAGCAGGAAGAGGCGTGCCGCGGCAGCAAACCGGTCGCCAAGCAGGAAGTCGCGGTTGCCGGCCATGAAGTACAGGCGCGGCCCCATGTCGGCGGCGCTGCGCAGCAGGTTGCAGACGCCTTCGTTGAACGGATCGGCGAGGTCGTCGTCGCCGATCCAGTACTCGAACAGGTCGCCGAGGATGAACAGCGATTCGACGTTTGCCGCCGCCGTGTCGGCGAGGAAGGCGGCGAAGCGTTGCGTGAGGTCGGGGCGGTCGACCCGCAGGTGCAGGTCGGAGACGAAGCGGGCCGTTCCCGAGACCGTCAGCATCGGCGGGTGCCGGGTCAGACGACCTCGGCGCGCTCGATGACCACGTCCTCCTTGGGCACGTTCTGGTGGAAGCCGCGATTGCCCGTCTTCACCGACTTGATGCGGTCGACGACGTCCTTGCCTTCCACCACGCGACCGAACACGCAGTAGCCCCAGCCGTCCTGGCAGCGGTCGTTGTCGAGGAAGTCATTGTCATTGACGTTGATGAAGAACTGCGCGGTGGCCGAGTGCGGGTCGCTGGTGCGCGCCATGGCCACGGTGTAGTTCTGGTTGCGCAGACCGTTCTTCGCCTCGTTCTCGATCGGGGTGCCCGTCGGCTTCTGGTTCATGCCGGGCTCGAAGCCGCCGCCCTGGATCATGAAACCGTCGATCACGCGATGGAAGATGGTGTTGTCGTAGTGGCCCGACTCGACGTAGGCGAGGAAGTTGGCGGCACTCTTGGGCGCCTTCTCGGCGTCGAGTTCCAGCGTGATGGCGCCGAAGTTGGTGGTGAGCTTGATCATGTAAGTTTCCTTCCTGTCCTATTTCTTTTCCGGCAGCACCCGGGCCGCCTCGATGAGCACCGGCTTGGTCGGCACGTTCTGGTGGAAGCCGGCGTTGCCCGTCGGCACGCGGGCGATCTTCTCGACCACGTCGAAGCCCTGCACGACCTTGCCGAACACGGCGTAACCCCAGCCGTCGCGGCCCGGGTAGTCGAGGAAGGCGTTGTCCTTCAGGTTGATGAAGAACTGGGCGCTGGCGGAGTGCGGGTCGGACGTGCGGGCCATGGCGATGGTGCCGGTCTCGTTCTTCAGGCCGTTCTTCGCCTCGTTCTGGACCGGCGGCCGGGTCGGCTTCTCCTTGAGTTCCGGGGACATGCCGCCGCCCTGGATCATGAAGCCGGGAATCACGCGGTGGAACACCGTGCCGTCGAAGAATCCGTCGCGCGCGTACTGGAGGAAGTTCTCGACGGTCTTGGGCGCCTTGTCGGCGTACAGCTCGATGGTCAGCGTGCCGAGCGAGGTCTTCATCTCGACTTGCGGGTTGGCCGCGCAGGCGGCAAAACTGGAAAGCAGGGCGATGGCCAGGAACAGCAGGCGACGCATGGAACCTCCGGAAGCGAGTGGGGGGGAAAGGAGGCGGCTTACGCCGCGCCCTCGTAAACGATCTTCCAGCGACCGCCTTCCTTGATCCAGTACTGGCGCTTCTTCATCTGGTTGGAAAGGTTGCTGG
>CAYTFA010000213.1:0-4339 GCA_964436755.1 uncultured Rhodocyclaceae bacterium
CGACGTTCACGCTGAGCCAGGCCCAAGTCGGTCAGCAGGTTCGCGTCGTCGCCGGCTATACCGACGGCCGTGGCACGCCCGAGAGCGTGGCGAGCCCAGCCACCGTGGCTGTTGCCAACGTCAACGATGCGCCTACGGGTGGCGTCACTGTTTCAGGTGCTGCGGCCCAGAACGAGACCCTGTTCGTCGTCAATACCCTAGCCGACGTAGACGGCCTTGGTGTCGTCGCCTACCGATGGCAGGCCAGCGCTGATGGTGCGACCTGGACCGATGTGGCCGGTGGAGTGGGTGCGACGTTCACGCTGAGCCAGGCCCAAGTCGGTCAGCAGGTTCGCGTCGTCGCCGGTTATACCGACGGCCATGGCACGGCCGAGAGCGTTGCCAGCTCAGCCACCGTGGCGGTAGCCAACGTTAACGATATGCCGACAGGGAGCGTCACGATTTCAGGTACTGCGGCCCAAAACGAAACCTTGTTGGCCGCCAACATCCTGGCCGACGAAGACGGCATGGGCGCGGTGTGCTACCAGTGGCAGAGTTCCGCTGACGGCGCCACCTGGACAGATATGGCCGGTGCTGTTGGATCGACAATTGCGCTAAGCCAGGCCCAGGTCGGTCAAAGGATTCGCGTGGTCGCCGGTTATACCGACGGCCACGGCACCACCGAGAGCATTGCCAGCATGGCAACAGCGGAGGTTGCCAACGTCAACGACGCGCCCGTGGCGAACGCCCCCATCGGCAACGCAATGGCCAGGGAAGCCGACGGATTCAACTTCGTGGTGCCGACGGATGCGTTTGCCGACATTGACCCCGCCGACGCGCTGGCCCTGTCGGTCTCACGGGCCGACGGAAGCGCCTTGCCGGGCTGGCTGGTCTTCGATGCGGCGATACGCACGCTCTCCGGCACGCCGGGCCTCTCCGACGCCGGCAGCCTCGACCTGCTGGTCACGGCGACCGACCTTGCCGGTGCCAGCGCGGTTCAGGCCTTCAGCAGCGCTGGCTCCAACACCAACCAGTCACCGACCGGGGGTATCACCCTGTCCGGAGACGTCAAGGTCGGCGCTCTGCTCTCCGTGGCCCATGATCTGAAGGATCCGGATGGACTCGGCGAAATCAGCTACCAGTGGCAGAGTTCCGGCGGCGGAAACGACTGGGCCGACATCGCTGGTGCGACGGCCAGCCAGTTCGAGCCGGGTACAGCGCAGGTCGGACTTACCCTGCGCGTCGTCGCCACCTACACGGATGGCTGGGGAACACCGGAATCTGTCGCCAGTGCGGCGTCAGTTCCCGTCGTTTCGGCCAACCTCGACCTTGTCGGCACCGGCGGCAACGACAGCCTTATCGGGGCAGAAGGCAACGATTCGCTTAACGGGGGGCTTGGCGCCGATTGGCTCTCTGGTGGAGCGGGCAACGATACCTTCCAGCTTTCCGCCGATGGTGCCTGGGTGTCCGGCTATGTCTGCCGCAACGACGGCAGCCCGGGCCATGCCGGTAGCGGCAAGACGGTATCGATCACGGGCCTGGTCAAGAACTTCGACGCCATGGATGGTGGGCCGGGCGCCGACCTGCTGTTGGGCACGGCAGGCAACGACGTCATCGTTCTTGATGACGCCTACAGCCCCAGCCCCAACGGCCTGGCACCGCGCTTCGCCTCGATCGAGCGTATCGATGCCGGTGACGGCAACGACGTCGTCGATCTCACTAGCAGCCGCTGGGGATACGGCGACGTGGCCGTGGAGGGCGGCAGCGGTGACGATGTGATCTGGACATCCGGCGGCAACGACGTGCTTGCCGGAGGTGTCGGCAACGACGTCCTGGACGGCGGTTGGGGCGTCGACACGATGCTCGGCGGGGTAGGGAACGACAGCTATTTCGTCGATAACGTCGGCGACATCGTGATCGAAAACCCGAGTGAGGGCACGGATACGGTCCAAAGCGCGATCAGCTACACCCTGGGTACGGATGTGGAGAACCTTGCGCTGCTGGGCACCACTGCGATCGACGGCACCGGCAACGACCTGGCCAATGCGCTGACCGGCAATGCAGCAACCAACGTGCTCAAGGGCGGCGCCGGCAACGACACGCTCAACGGCGGCGCGGGAGCCGATTCGCTGATCGGCGGCCTCGGCAATGACATCTATGTGGTCGATTCCATCGGCGATACCGTGATCGAGCTGGCGGGTGAGGGTAGCGATACGGTCCAGACCTATATCGACCTGACACTGGGCACGAATCTCGAGAACCTGACCCTGGTGGGCACGGTGGCCGTGAGCGGCACCGGCAACGACGCCAATAACGTCCTGACCGGCAATGCCCTTGCCAACATCCTGCAGGGCGGACTAGGTAACGACAGCCTGAACGGCGGCGCGGGAGCCGACACATTGGTCGGTGGCCTGGGCGACGACAGCTACACGGCGGATAACGCCGCCGATGCGGTCGTCGAACTGGCCGGGCAGGGTACCGACACGGTCAATAGTTCAGTGAGCTACGTGCTGGCAGCCAATGTCGAAAAGCTCACACTGACCGGATCCGCCGCGATCGACGGTACCGGGAACGAGCTCGACAACCTGCTCACGGGCAATGCCGCGGCCAACACGCTCTACGGCGCGGCGGGGAACGACAGCCTCAACGGCGGTGCCGGCGCCGATACCCTCGCGGGAGGCATCGGCAACGACACCTACACGGTCGATAGCGCGGCCGATGTCGTGATCGAACTGGCCGGTGAGGGCACAGACCTCGTCAATAGTTCCGTTATCTATGCACTGGCCGACAACGTCGAAAATCTTACCTTGACGGGTAGCGCGGCGATTGGCGGTACCGGCAACGATCTCGACAACGTGCTGACCGGCAACTCGGCAATCAATGCGCTGAGCGGAGGGGCGGGCAACGACTGGCTGGACGGCAAGGGTGGCGCCGATGTCCTGGCCGGAGGAACGGGCAACGACACCTACGTCGTGGATAACGTTGGCGATTCCGTCGTCGAGCTGGAGAACGAAGGTAGCGATACGGTCCAGGCCGCGGTCAGCCATACGTTGGCGACCCATGTCGAAAACCTCATCCTGACGGGAAGCTCGGGCCTCACCGGGACCGGCAACGCGCTCGACAATGTACTGACCGGAAACACCGGCAACAACACGCTGACCGGCAACGAAGGAAACGATACCCTGGATGGGAAAGCCGGCAACGATGTACTGGTCGGCGGAACCGGAAGCGACATCTACGTGCTGGGCCGTGGCTATGGCGCAGATACCGTTAGGGAAAGCGATACAACGGTGGGCAATGGCGACGTTGCCCAGTTCCTGGCCGGGATTGCGACTGACCAGATCTGGCTACGCCATACCGGCTACAACCTCGAGGTGAGCGTTATCGGATCCGGTGACAAGTTCGTCATCGAGAACTGGTACAAGGGATCGGCCTACCATGTCGAGCAGTTCCAGACTGCCGATGGAAAGACGCTGCTCGACAGCCGGGTTGAGAATTTGGTCCAGGCCATGGCGGCCTTCGCGCCGCCTGCGGCCGGCCAGACCACTTTGCCTCAGAACTACCAAGATGTGCTCAACCCCGTCATCGCGGCGAACTGGCAGTAGAAGCGTTGGTTAGCGCCAGGCGAAAGCCCCTGATGAGGCGACGCAACGGCCTGCCGCCCTGTTGTTCGGGTTAGTTGAGAACGGCTTCTTCGCGGAGAATTGGGCAGCTTGCTTAGTGGTTGGTCGTCAGGTCGCTGGCGGCGGATCGACGCCTGATCAATACTTGCGCTCGAAGGGAATGCAAATTGAGCAAGGAGATCTACACAGGGCGCAAGGCCAACGGCTTAGTGGACACGGTGGCCGGCAGGGTCTGGGCGTGGGCGATGCGCCACAAGGTGCTGTCCGGCATCGGCGTGCTGCTCGTAGTCATCCTGATCCACGACCTCACCGCGATGAGCGGCCGGCCGCAAGACAACCCGCAGCCGATGCAGCGGCGGCTGGTGCAGGGCAGCTTCCCCTACGACCTGGGCTGGGACCTGCGTATCGAGGTCTCGTACTACACCCGCGACCCGGCGTGCAAGCGCACTGCGCGCGCCTTCGGTGTCTTCAAGCAGGCCGAGGTGACGCGCGAAGCGTGGCGCACCCTTCCGGTGGTGCGCGACGGCGGCAACCGCTACCACTTCGAGTTCTTCGACGATGCGATCCTGCCCGGTGAGTGCGATTGGCACGTGCAATTCGTCCATTACGCCATCATGAAAGACGGAAAGAAAGTCCAGGGTGGGGCAATTTTGGGTTTCCCGGGACGGTTCAATGTGATTCGCCACAAATGCAATAGCGTGTCGCTAGGGACGTTGTCAGGTGTTGCTTGTGCGAGC
>CAYTFA010000214.1:0-4323 GCA_964436755.1 uncultured Rhodocyclaceae bacterium
CCTCGGTATGCCCTGCATGCTTTGTCACCCATGTCGAAGCCATGTCGCCCCCTGGGATCGTGCCGAACCAGATGAGGCCGGTCCGGCGGACTGCAAGCGGGATTTTAGCCGTTTGTCGCGGCGATACCTAGAATTTCCGCGGGCGCGGCGGCAATGCCATGGGCGCCCCAGGTTTCCGCAGGGCGGTCGCCGCCGAGGTAGCCCCACGCGGCGACCACCGTCCCCATCCCTGCGGCGAGACCGGAGAGAACATCCCGTTCGTCGTCGCCGACGTACCAGCATGATTCGTGGCCGACGCCAAGCACCGCTGCGGCAAGGCTCAAAGGGTGCGGGTGGGGCTTGGCGCGCGGTGCGCTGTCGCCACTGACGATGCAGGCGCAGCGATGACGCAGGCCAAGGCCCTCGAGGAGGGGCAGGGCGAAGCGCTGAGCCTTGTTGGTGACGATGCCCCAGCGGATGCCGCGACCCTCGAGGTCGTCAAGGTGTTCGGCGACGCCGGGGAACAGGGTGGTCCCGACGCACAGCCGTTCCTGATAAAGCGCGAGGAAGCGCTGCTGAAGCAGTGGATAGGCGGGGTCCGCAGGCGCGATGCCAAGGCCGATTCCGATCATCCCGCGGGCGCCGGCGGATACGTGCGGACGCAGAACATCCAGGGGCATCGGCACGCGGCCGGATTCAACCAGAAGGGCGTTCAGGGCTCCGCCCAGGTCGGGGGCGGTATCCGCCAGAGTGCCGTCGAGGTCGAACAGTACCGCTTCAGGCACTGCGGCGGGCTCGAAGCAGGTAGTTGACGTCGGTGGCGCCGCCAACGGTCGCCCGCCGCCCAAAGGGGTCGTAGTGCAGGCCGACGATCTCCAGCACTTCCAGCCCGGCGTCCCTGCACAGGCGAGCGAGCTCCCCGGGCTTGAGGAAGCGTCGGTAGTCGTGGGTGCCACGCGGCAGCAGGTTCAACACGTACTCGGCTCCCAGCACCGCGAGAAGATAGGCCTTCGGCGTGCGGTTCAGCGTGGAGAGGAAAACCTGTCCGCCCGGCTTGACCAGTCGGGCGCAGGCAGCAACGGTACTGCCCGGGTCGGGAACGTGCTCGAGCATTTCGAGGCAGGTGACGGCGTCGAATGCGCCGGGCGATTCCTCCGCGAGCGCTTCGGCAGAGACGTGACGGTAGTCGACCTTGCGGCCGCTTTCGTAAAGGTGCAGGCGGGCCACCTCGAGGGCCTTCTCGCCCAGGTCGATGCCGGTTACGGTCGCCCCGGCAGCGGCGAGGCCTTCGCTGAGGATGCCGCCACCGCATCCGACGTCGACGACCTGGGCACCGGGGAGGCTGGCATTGCGGGTGATCCACTCCAGGCGCGCCGGATTGATGTCATGGAGCGGGCGAAACTCGGAGTTTGGATCCCACCAGCGGTGGGCAATCTCGCCAAACTTGTCGAGTTCGGCGATGTCGGCGTTGTGGGCAGTACTCATGGCAGCGGGTCCGGGCCGGGGCACAAATGAAAAAGCCCTGCGGGGCAGGGCTTTTTCGGGAGCGATGCGATGTTACTTGGTACCGATGACCTCGATCTCGACGCGACGATCGGGCTGCAGGCACTCGATGACCTTCTTGCTCTTCGCGCCCTTGCACTGGTCGGGCTTGGTGACCGGCTGCTTCTTGCCCTTGCCTTCCGTGTAGACACGGTTCGGCTCGACGCCCTTGCTCACCAGATAGGCTTTGACGGCTTCGGCGCGGCGCTCGGAAAGCTTCTGGTTGTAGGCATCGGTGCCGAAGCGGTCGGCGTGGCCGACGGCGATGATCACCTCGAGCTTGATGCCCTTGATGTCACCGGCCAGCTTGTCGAGCTTGGCCTTGCCTTCGTCACGCAGCGTTGCCTTGTCGAAGTCGAACAGCGCGTCGGCGGCCAGGGTCACCTTCTGTGCGGCGGGCTTCGGGGCCGCAGCGGCGGCAGGGGCTGCAGACTTCGGTTCGGCAGCAGGCGCGGCCTTCTTCACCAGGTCAGGATCGCACTCTTCGATGGCCATGGCCGGGGTCCAGAAACCGGTGCGCCAGCACAGGCCATAGCCGCTCTTGACGACGTTGTCGCGCTGATCGATGGCGTAGCCGATGACGTCCTTGCGGTCGATGCCCTTGGTCTGGGCCAGCGCGGCGACGGAAAGGCCAAGCAGGCTGACGAGCAGCAGAGATTTGGTGGCGCTTTTGATCATTGTTCCCCCCTGTTGGGTTTGAGAGTGACGGTATTAGGGTGCACGAATTCTATCAGAGCCCGGCCAAGCCGGCTCACGAGGTCAGGCGAGTATGCCACAAACCTGCGATGTCAAGCAATTCGCCGACTTCGACGTGCGTGGGCCGGCCGTCGCGCATGACGAGTTCGCCGCCGACCCAGGTGTGCGTGACGTGTTCGCGGCCTGCGACATAGACCAGATGCGAGGCCGGGTCATAGCAGGGGAGCTCGGTCCACTCGTCGAGGCGTACCGCGCAGAGGTCCGCCGCCTTGCCCGGGCGCAGCGAGCCGATGGTGTCGTCGAGGCCGAGCGCGCGTGCCCCGCCGAGCGTTGCCGCCGCAAGGGCGGCGTGGGCGCCCAGCGTCTCGGCATCGAGGCTGGCGCCCTTGGCCAGCAGCGCGGCATGGCGAAGCTCGTGGAAGGCATCGAGCCTGTTGTTTGAAGCGGCGCCATCGGTACCCAGGCCGAAGTTGATGCCCCGGCCCTGAATGGCGGCGATGGGTGGAATTCCACTGCCGAGCTTGAGGTTTGAGGTAGGACACAGGGCCAGGTGGCAGGCCTCGTGCGCCAGCAGGTCCAGTTCCGCGGGATCGAGATGGACCGCATGGACGGCGATCAACTGCGGTCCCAGCAGGCCCAGTCGGCGCAGGCGCTCGAGGGGGCGGACGCCGTGCTGGCTGACGCTTTCCTCGATCTCGTGCAGGGTTTCGTGGAGATGTACATGGACCGGCAGTTCCAGCTGGGCGGCGAGCGTGGCGATCCGTCCGAACGTGCGGTCCGATACCGTATAGGGGGCATGCGGGGCCAGGCAGAAGCCGATGAGAGGCTCGTCGCGCAAGCCGTCGCGGCTGGCGAGGCCCTTGGCCAGGTAATCGTCGGCGTCGGCGGCGAAGGCAGTCGGGAATTCGATTGCGACAATGCCCAGCACGGCCCTCATGCGGAGGCGCAGCGCGGCATCCGCGGCGGCATCCGGAAAGAAGTACATGTCGTTGAAGGTCGTGATGCCCCCGCGCAGCATTTCGGCACCGGCCAGCAGCGTACCGTCGCGAACAAAGTCGGCGCCCGCGTGGCGGCCTTCGGCTGGCCAGATGCGTTCGCCCAGCCAGCGCATCAGGGGCAGGTCGTCGGCGTACCCCCGCAGGAGGCTCATGGCGGCGTGGGTATGCAGGTTGACGAAACCGGGCAGCAGCACCTGGCCGGGGAGGTCTACGGCCTGGCGCGGCCTGAAGCGCTCGGCGGCCTGCGCGGCAGGCAGAAGATCGACGATACGGCCCCCGTCGATCGCCAGCGCATGGCCGGTGAGGGTGACTCCGGCGGGTTCGATCGGAATCACCCAGCCCGGGCGGATCAGGAGGTCGATTTCCTGCGGTGCAGCGGCCTTCGGGGCGGTCGGATTCATGCGCCGATTCAACCAGATTTGGCCGTCACCGACAACCCGCCGGACGCACTGCGCATGCTAAAATTTCAATTTTTCCGCCGCCGCCTCCGGGGCGCCGGCCGAGCACCGCCGCAATGATTTCCTTCGCCAAAGAAACCGTCCCGATCAGCCTCGAGGAAGAGATGCGCCATTCCTTCCTCGATTACGCAATGAGCGTGATCGTGAGCCGCGCACTGCCCGACGCGCGGGATGGACTCAAGCCCGTACATCGACGCGTCCTTTACGCGATGCACGAGCTGTCGAACGACTGGAATAGAGCCTACAAGAAGTCGGCGCGCATCGTTGGCGACGTCATCGGTAAGTACCATCCTCACGGCGATACCGCCGTATACGACACCATCGTGCGCATGGCGCAGGACTTCTCCCTGCGCTACATGCTGGTCGACGGGCAGGGCAACTTTGGATCAGTCGACGGCGACAATGCGGCCGCCATGCGCTACACCGAAGTGCGCATGGCACGCATCGGTCACGAGCTCCTGCTCGACATCGAGAAGGAGACGGTCGACTTCGGGCCCAACTACGACGGCTCCGAGCAGGAGCCTCTGATCCTGCCCTCGCGCATACCGAACCTGCTCATCAACGGCTCGTCGGGCATCGCGGTGGGGATGGCGACCAACATCCCGCCGCACAACCTCAACGAGGTCGTCGATGGCTGCCTCTTGCTGCTG
>CAYTFA010000215.1:0-4198 GCA_964436755.1 uncultured Rhodocyclaceae bacterium
TCGGCGGCCAGTTCAACCTGGCGCGGCGCATTCCGGGCAAGGAGGAGTTCGGCGAAACCCTGCGCTACTTCCGAACCCGGCTGAAGGAACTGAAGGTCGACGTGCAGTTGAATCGCCGCGTCGCCGCCGCCGACCTCAAGGGCTTCGACCACGTCGTGGTCGCCACCGGTATCGTGCCGCGCACGCCGGCCATTGCCGGCATCGACCATCCCAAGGTGGCAAGCTACGTCGACCTGCTGCTCGGCCGCAAGACGGCGGGCAAGCGCGTGGCGGTGGTCGGCGCCGGCGGCATCGGCTTCGACGTCGCCGAATACCTGACGCACAGCGACGACCACGGCGACCCGGTGGACGCCTATCGCAAGACCTGGGGCATCGACCCGGCCTACACCGACAAGCGCGGCGGCCTCACCGAGCCGCAGATGGCGCCCAGCCCGCGCGAAGTCTGGCTGCTGCAGCGCAAGGCGACCAAGCTCGGCGACGGCCTGGCCAAGACCACCGGCTGGGCGCGCCGCCTGCTGCTGCAAAAGCGCGGCGTGCACATGCAGGGCGGCGTCGAGTACCTGAAGATCGACGACGCCGGCCTGCACATCGCCGTCGAGGGCAAGGAACGCGTACTCGAGGTCGATACCGTAGTCATCTGCGCCGGCCAGGAACCCCAGCGCGAACTGGTGCCCGGGCTGGAAGCCGCCGGCATCGCGCACACCCTGGTCGGCGGCGCCGACGTCGCGGCCGAGCTCGATGCCAAGCGCGCGATCTGGCAGGCGACGGAGTTCGCCGTGGAGTTCTGACGCCACCTTGACCGCGGCCGTCACGACATGAGCCAATCCTCCGGCGATCCTGAGGATCCGGCCGCGGAGGTGCCCTATCGCGCCATCGTCGAGCAATCGCTGGTCGGCATCTATGTCATCCAGGACGAGATCGTCCAGTATGCGAATGCCGTGTTCGCCGGGCTGACCGGGCACACGCCGGCCGAGATCGTCGGCATGCACATCCGTGACCTGACACCGCCGTGGCGCAGCGAGGAGAACCTGCAGCGCATCCGCCAGCGCGTGTCGGGTGAGGTGCCGAGCATGCGCTTCCGCACCCAGGGCTGGCACAAGGACGGCTACCCGGTCGACGTCGAGGTGCATGGCAGCCGCGTCATCTTCCGCGGCCGCCCTGCGGTGGCCGGCGTTGCCGTCAGCATTGCCGAAAACGTGCGCTACGAGCACGACCTGCTGCATTCGCGCGAACAGCTGCGGGCGTTGGCTGCCAGCATCAACGAGGACCGCGAACGCCAGCGCCGCCACATGGCGCGCGAACTGCACGACGTGCTGGGTGGCATCCTCACCTCGATCAAGCTCGACGCCGCACGCATGCGACGCCGGCTCGATCGCGACGACAACCGCGAGATCGCCGACGGCATCGTCGACCTGGCGAGCGGCGCCATCGAGGCCGTGCGCCAGATGTCGGAAAGCCTGCATCCCAGCCTGCTCGACCACCTCGGCCTGGTGCCGGCAGTGACGCGGCAACTGGAACTGTTCGCCGCGCGCCACGGCATCGAGTGCAGCATCGACGCCACCGCCTCGCCGCTGCCGATCAACCACGCCCAGGGCATCGCCGCCTACCGCATCGTGCAGGAAGCACTGACCAACATCGCACGCCATGCCTCGGCGACGCGGGTCCAGCTGGCGATCCGCCTCGACGGGCGCATCCTCCACCTTGCTGTGTCCGACAACGGCCGTGGCATCCTGCCCGCAGAACTCGAGCAGCCATCGATCGGCCTGGTCGGCATGCGCGAGCGTGCGCGCGAGGTCGGCGGCCATCTCGAAATATCGCCCGGCCTCGACGGCGGCACGGTGCTGCGCCTGATGTTGCCGCCTGCAGAGGAAAGGGCCTCCGATGATTGAGGTCCTGGTGGTCGATGACCACACCATCTTCCGCTCCGGGCTGCGCCGGCTGCTGGCAGACGAGGCCGACATGCGCGTGGTCGAGGAAGCCGGGACCGCCGCCGACGCCATGCAGCTGCTGCGCCGCAGGACCTTCGACGTGGTGATGCTGGACATCAACATGAAAGGCCGCAGCGGCCTCGAGATGCTCAAGGCGCTGCGCCAGGACTGGCCGGCCTTGCCGGTGCTGATGGTCTCGATGTACCCCGAGGAGCAGTTCGCCAAGGCCGCGCTGGAGGCCGGCGCCAACGGCTACGTGACGAAGGACGCCGAACCCGGCGACCTGCTGGCCGCCATCCGCAGCGTGGCCCAAGGGGGCAAGTGGCTGAGTCCGGCCTTCGTCGCCCGCCGCCGCGCCGCGGCCGAACTGCCGGGCCTTGACGGCTCGCCGCCGCACTTCAAGCTGTCGGCACGCGAACTACAGATCCTGCTGGCCATCGTCGCCGGCAAATCGCTGACCGACATCGGCGCCGAGCTCTTCCTCAGCGTCAAGACCGTTTCGACCTACCGCAGCCGCATCCTCGACAAGCTGGGACTGCAGAGCAATCCGGAACTGGTGCGCTACGCCATGCAGCACCAGCTCCTGGATTGAGGGCTTACTTCCCGGCGATCAGCTTGAAAGCGCCGTTCTCCACGCGCAGCAACACGCGGGCGCGCGAGTCATGGCCGAAGTGGTCGGTCGGCGAGTAGTTGATGATGCCGTGCGCCGCCGCCACGTTCTTCTCCGACTCGATGGCGTCGCGCAGCGCCTGGCGGAACTCCGGCGTGCCAGGCTTGCCCTTCTTCAGCGCGGCCGGCACCGCCTGTTGCAGCACCAGGATGGCGTCCCACAGGTGGGCGCCCTGCGGTGCCATGCTGTTGGCGCCGTACATCTCCTCGTAGCGCTTCACGTACTCGGTGGCGGCCTTTTTCGACAGATAGCTGTCGGGCAGCTGGTTCCAGGCCAGAACCGGGCCGGCGACGAAAATCGCGCCTTCCATGGCCTTGCCGCCCAAGCGCAGCGCATCGCGGTTGGCGGCACCGTGGGTCTGGTAGATCTGGCCCTTGTAGCCGCGATCGGTCAGCGCCAGGTGTGCCATCGAGCCGGCGCCGGCGCCGGCCACGATCAGCACCGCATCGGGCCTGGTGCCGATGAGCTTGAGCGCCTGCGGCGTGGCCGAGGTGTCGCTGCGGTTGAATCTCTCGACACCGACTACCTTGAGGCCAAGCGGTTCGCCGAACTTGGTGATCTCGCGCAGGTAGACATCACCGTAAGGGTCGGACTGGGCGAACACGCCCATCGCCTTGTAGCCCTGGGCCGCGGCATGCTCGGCGATGGCCTTGGCCATCAGCGCGATGTGCTGCGGAAAGCAGAAGGTCCAGGCCATGCGCTCGCCTTCGAGGTCGTGCGGGGTCAGCGCCAATAGCGGCGTCTTGGTCTCCAGCGCAATGCCCATCAGCGGCACGGTGTTGGGTGTGATCGAAGACCCGACCAGCACATCAACCTTGTCTTCCATGGTCAGCTTGCGCCCGTTCTTGGTCGCCTGCGTCGGATCGGTGGCATCGTCGAGCGCGATGTAGGTGACCTTCTCGCCGGCGATGGTGGCCGGCAGCAACGGCACGGTGTTCTTCTGCGGCTGGCCCAGCGGCGAGCCGTTGCCGGTGGCCGAGACGGTAATGCCGACCTTGATTTCCGCCAGGGCCGGGGCCGCGCAGGCGAAGGACATGGCTGCCAGCAGGGCAGCGATCAGTCGTGATTTCATTGCATCCTCCATGTGGGGTTTGGGTTCTAGTGGCGCGATTCTAGGTAGGGCAGTCCCCCGCAAACCGTCCCGGTGGCATCTTCGGAAAGGCCTGACAGCAATTTCAGAAGTTTCCGACACGATCCGGCCCCGGCATTGACTAGAGTCCCCGCATCGATTTCGCGCCGGAGCGCAATCCATGTCTCTCTCCAAACCCTGGCTGGCCCATTACCCGTCCGACGTGCCACCAACCCTGGCGCCCTGTGCCGCCGATGCGCTGTCGATGTTCCGCGCCGCAGTGTCGGCACGCCCGGACGGCGACGCCCTGCGCTATTTCGACCGCTGTGTCAGCTATGCCGAGCTGGATCGCCTCAGCGACAGCCTCGCGGTCGCGCTGGCCGGCCGCGGCTTCCGCCGCGGCGATCGCCTCGCGCTTTACCTGCAGAACCAGCCTGCCTTCCCCATCGCCACCCTCGCTGCCTGGAAGCTGGGCGGCATCGTGGTGACCATCAACCCGATGAACCGCGAGTTCGAACTCGCCAAGCTGCT
>CAYTFA010000216.1:0-4189 GCA_964436755.1 uncultured Rhodocyclaceae bacterium
CGCCGGACTGTTAATCCGTAGGTCCCTGGTTCGAGCCCAGGTCGGGGAGCCAGAACATTCAAGGGTCCAGCCCAAAAGGCTGGGCCCTTTTTGCTTTTTGCGAGAGAAGGAATCCGCTAGGCGAACAGTGCGGAGGCATCGGCGTAGATGCGGTAATCGCCGGCCACCCCGTTCTCAATGCGCAGGATGTTGGCGAAGGGCACGCGTACCTCCCTGGCATCGTGGCGCACGTAGGTGACCGTACCGCGGCAGATCAAATGGTCGCCGCTGCGCCAGAAAGCCTCGACCTCATGCTTGAGGCTCTTGATGGATGCGAAGAATCCGCTGACGAACTGTGCAATTGCCGCATGGCCGACGACCGGCGGAAGGTTGCCGAAGCGGAATTCGCCGCTTTCGGCCAGATAGCCGACAAAGGCCGTTGTATCCATGGCATCGATGGCCGCAAAAAGGCCGGCCAGCCATTCGCCATCCGTCATGTCGGACTTCATCGTCATCGGCGCACCGTCGCTCAGCGCGCGACGATGCTGCCGCCACTCGAGCGTACGGCCGAGCCGTTGGCGAAGCCGGGATCCTTGTCGAAGGTATAGACTCGCTCGTCCCCGTTGTCGAAGCGTACGGATACCTCCCAGCGCTTGACGGTCCTGGCATTCTCTTCGATCTTCTTGCCGGCATAGGCGCCGCCAGCCGCACCGGCGATGGTGGCGACGTCGCGCGTCGTGCCCTTGCCGATCTGGTTGCCGAGCAGCGCGCCGACCACACCGCCGGCGATCATGCCGGTGGCGCCGCCCTCGCCCTGCTTTTCCGTGACGCGTACGTGGGTCACCACGCCGCATTCGGGACAGGCTACCGCCTTGGCGGCCGCCTTCGGCGCCGGTGCCGCCGCGGCGACGGCCTTGTCGTACTCCGCCCGTGCGTCCCGCAGGCACTGCATGCGGCGGTTGGAGTCCGGCTCGTCGGCGCAAAGCTTGCGGTCGTCGGTGTAACGCTTCTCGGCGGCATCGAGGGCCGACTTGGAAGTCGTGTCCGCTGCAAGGGAAACCTGCGTCGACAGGGCGGCGGCAAGGATCAGGACGATACGGGTCTTCATGGCTGCTTCTCCGGGGCTGGCAATCGTTCAAGTATCGCGCAACTCGCGTCATCCCATCGTGACGGGTTCCACGCTGCGCTAATGGGCGGAGGTATCGCCGCCACGCGCGAACTTGCCGCGTTTCATCATCAGCAGCAGGGGCAGCGCCGACAGCAGCGCAATGCCGAACAGCAGGAACAGGCGCTCGAAGGACAACATGGCCGCCTGCTTGTCGACCATCTTCTCCAGGATGCGCAGCGCCTGGCCCTGGGCCAGTGCCTCCGGCGTACCGTGGGCCATCACGATGGCCTTCAGCTTCGCCAGGCGCGCCGCCGTGGCGGCGGAGAATTCATTGACATGGCGGATCATCTCGCCGCGATTTCCCTGCAGGAACTGCGAGTACAAGGTTGCCGAGGTGGCAATGCCGACCGAACCGCCGAGCTGCCGTGTCAGGTTGTACAGGCCGCTGCCGTTGGCCACCTGCTCGGGCGGCAGGTTGCCCAGCGCCAGATTGTTGAGCGGGATGAACACCATGCCGAGACCAATGCCGCGCAGGATCATCGCCGGCAGGAACTCGTCCCAGCCGGACTCGACGGTAAACAGCGAGTGCTGCCACATGGCGTAGCCGAAGATCGCCGCGCCGATTACGACCAGTACACGCAGATCCACGTCCGCCGAGGCGGTGACGCGGCCCATCACGGCCATGGTGACGCCGGAGGCGAGCGCGCCGGGAAGGATGACAAGGCCCGTCTCCCAGGCCGTGAAGCCGAGCAGCGTCTGCGCATACACCGGGAAGACGAAGACGGTGCTGTACAGGGCACCGCCGAGCAGGAAGGTGAACACCAGCGAGGCGGCAAACTGCGGATCACGCACGATGCGCAGTTCCACCACCGGATGTTCGTGGCGCAATTCCTGCCAGACCAGCAGGATCAGCGAGAAGAACGAGACTACGGCGAGCGCAACGATCTCGCGCGAGGCGAACCAGTCCTGCCGCTCGCCGCGTTCGAGCAGTGCCTGCAGGCAGCCGATACCGACCGCAAGCAGCAGCAGCCCTGTGGCGTCAACCTGTTCCGCCCGCTTGCCGAACTGCGAATCCGGCACCAGCATCAGCGCCAGCAGGAGTGCCAGCGCGCCGAGCGGCAGGTTGATGTAGAAGATCCACGGCCAGGACCAGGTATCCGTGATCCAGCCACCCAGTGTTGGTCCGAGCATCGGCCCCATCATGATGCCGAGGCCGAAGATGGCCATCGCCGAGCCGGCCTCCTTGCGCGGAAAGACCTCGTACAGCGTCGCCTGCGCCGTCGAGATGAGACCGCCGCCGCCGAGGCCCTGCACGATGCGCCAGAAGACGATCTCCTCGAGGCTGGTCGAGGCGCCGCACAGCATCGACGAGGCGGTGAACAGCAG
This sequence comes from uncultured Rhodocyclaceae bacterium, assembly GCA_964436755.1. Taxonomy (GTDB): domain Bacteria; phylum Pseudomonadota; class Gammaproteobacteria; order Burkholderiales; family Rhodocyclaceae; genus Sulfuritalea. The sequence goes on from CAYTFA010000216.1 coordinate 2,474, forward strand.
GATCGACAGCGCGAAATAGTTGCGGCGCCCGAACCAGTTCGCCAGCCAGCCCGAGATGGGCAGCACGATGACGTTGGCGACGACGTAGCCGGTGGATACCCAGGCGATCTCGTCCAGCGTCGCCCCCAGCGCGCCCATCATGTGCGGGATGGCGACATTGACGATGCTGGTATCCACCAGTTCCAGCATCGAGGCGAGCGTCACCGTAAACGCGATCGGATAACGATAGGCGAAACGGTCCGCCTCCGACTCGACCCGGCGCAGCCCAGGCAGCAGGGGTTTCACTTGACCGTGATCGTCGCGTAGACCGAAAGGCCGGGGCGCAGCAGGCGCTGGGGATCGTCCGCCTGCCGCACGCGGATCTTGACCGGCACGCGCTGCACGACCTTGGTGAAGTTTCCGGTCGCGTTGTCGGGCGGCAGCAGCGAAAAGCGCGCGCCGGTGGCCGGCGCGATCGAATCGACCGTGCCCGGAACGGTCGCCCCCGGATAGGCATCGACTTCGATGGCGGCCGACTGGCCGGCCTTGACGTCGCGCACCTCGGTTTCCTTCATGTTGGCGATGACCCAGATGTCGTCGAGCGGCACCACGGAAAGCAGCGGCTGCCCGGCCTGGACCAGTTGGCCGGTTTCCACGTTCTTGCTGGCGACGAGCCCGCTGGCCGGGGCGACGATGCGCGTATCCGAAAGCTGGATAGCTGCCAGGTCGCGTGCCGCCTGCGCCGACTCGAGCTTTGCCACCGCGGCGCGCAAGGCCGCGTTCGAGGCCACGGCCTGCTCGCCCGCCGAAGTGGCCGACTCGCGCGTGGCCTTCACCTGCGCCTGCGCCGCCCGGGCCGCTGCTTCCGCGGCATCGAGCGCCTGCGGCGAGGCCATCTTCTGCGCGATCAGTCCGCGGATGCGCTCCAGGTCCTTCTGCGCCTTGTCCGCGTTGGCCAGGGCCTGTTCGATGTTGGAACGTGCGGCAGCGGCCGCGGCCCGTGCGGCGGCCATCTGCGCGGCCGCCTGCCCGGTCTGGCCTTCGCGCCCGGCGTTGGCGATGGCTGTCGCCAGTTCGGCCTCGGCCTGGGCCAGCTTGACGCGGTAGTCGCGGTCGTCGATGCGCAGCAGTACGTCCCCCGCCTTCACCGGCTGGTTGTCGGTGACCGCCACCTGGGCAATGAAGCCGCCCACCTTGGACGACACGGGGATGATGTGGCCCTCGACCTGGGCATTGTCGGTGCCGACGTGGGACAGGCCCCACCACCACTTCCACCCCAGCCAGCCGGCGACGGCAAGTACCAGGATGAAGAAGACGAGGCGCGGCGCGTTGCGGCGCCGCTGGTCGGGAATGGCGGTTGGCTCAGTCATGGTGGGAAGTCGGCGCCACGCTGGCGCACCGGGGAGGAGACGGGCGGCACGGCCGCCGGATTTCTAATGTCATGACCGGCATTATCCAACGAGATGCGTTGCCGGGGGTTTGTGCCTGCAATCCGCGTCGAAGCGTTGCCACCCGATCGCCGTGCCGGCGATAATGGACCCTTTACCCCAAGCCAGGAGAATAACGATGCTGAGGAGAGCCTTCGTCACCACATCCGCTGCCGCCCTGTTGGCCGCCGCCCTGCCGGCGCTTGCCGCCGATGCCTACAAGGCCGAATACAAGCTGTCGACCGTGCTCGGCAATGCCTTTCCCTGGGGCCAGGCGGGTGAACGCTGGATCGAGCTGGTCAAGGAAAAG
>CAYTFA010000217.1:0-4159 GCA_964436755.1 uncultured Rhodocyclaceae bacterium
GCGGGCGATCACGCCCGGATCGGCCGGCGTCGGCTGGGTGCCGTGCTCGAGCATGCCGAACATCTCGCGCACCCCGGCCGTGGCTTCCATGATGACGTCCATCAACGTGCCGGATATCGCCAACTCGCCATTGCGCAAACGATCGAACAGGTTTTCGGTGAGGTGGCAGAGCGTAACCAGCTCGGTTGCATTGAGGAAACCGGCGCCGCCCTTGATGGTATGAAAGCCTCTGAAGATGTCGTTCAGCAGCGCCTTGTCGCCGGGGTTCTGTTCGAGGTCGACCAGCTTGTTGTCAACGCCGGACAGCAGGTCGCCCGCCTCGACCAGGAAATCCTGGAGCAGGTCTTCCATACCCTGAAAGTCGCTCATTGCCGTCTCCCTCGCCGCGCGCTCAGAATCCCAGGCTTTCCAGCAGGTCGTCCACTTGCGTCTGCGTCGTCACCACGTCGTCGCGCCCAGCTGCGCTGACCACGGGGCCGTTGAGCAGGCCTTCCGGAGCCGCCGCCTTGCGCTCCTCGGGCATCGCCTCGATCAGGACGCGCAGCAATTGCGTCTCCATGCCCTGCACCACCTCGGCGACCTTCTTGATCACCTGCCCCGTGAGGTCCTGGAAGTCCTGCGCGACGATAATTTCCATCAGCTGATCGCCGGCCAGCTTGAGCTTCGCCGGCGATTCGGCGAAATACCCGCGGGTATCGACGGCAAGCGCCTTGAACTCGTCGACCGAGAGCTGGTTGGCGAACATCCTGTCCCAGCGCTGGCCTAGCTCGGCGGAACGCCGCTGCAATTCGTCCTGCACCGGCTTGGCAATGTCCGCCGCGTTGAGCACCCGCGAAGCGGCCTGTTCCGTCATCTGTGCGATGTAGGCAAGCCGCTGGCGCGTATCGGGAATCTGTCCTGCGCTGTCGGCCAGCGCCTTGTCGACGCCGAGGCCGCGCAGACTTTCATGCAATTGTCGCGTCAGCCTGCCCAGGCGATTGAAGACAACTTCCTCCTGCGAGCCGCCGTCGGCGGCGGTGCCTGCAGCAGCCTCCGGCTCGCGCGTGGCGGCAACACTGTCGAACAGCGCCTGCAGGTCGTCGGAATCGCCCGCGGCATCCTGTACCGGCGGTGGCGGCGGCGCCGGCGGCGTTCCCGCAGCGATGCTGTCGAACAAAGCCTGCAGGTCCGCGGAATCGCCGGCTTCGTCGGGTTTGATCGGAGTGGCCATGCCTGTCCTCGCCTCCTGCCGCAGGGCCTAGCGGCCCTGCTCCATCTTCTCGAAAATCTTTGCGAGCTTCTCGCTCAGGGTCGCGGCGGTGAAGGGCTTGACGATATATCCCGAGGCTCCCGCCTGTGCCGCCGCGATGATGTTCTCCTTCTTCGCTTCCGCCGTGATCATCAGGAACGGCAGCGTCTTAAGCCTCGCATCCCCACGCACGTTCTGCAGCAGGGTCAAGCCGTCCATGTTCGGCATGTTCCAGTCCGAAACAACGAACTCGAAGTTCCCCTCGCGCAGCTTGCCCAGCGCCACCGCCCCGTCTTCCGCTTCCTCGACGTTGGTGAACCCCAGTTCCTTGAGCAGGTTGCGGACGATCCGGCGCATGGTCGAAAAATCGTCGACCACCAGTATCTTCAGCTTAGCGGGATCGATCGCCATGGCCCGCTAGTCGCGCGCCGCCTTCGCCAGCATCGGGCGCAGGGTATCGGCGAGTGCTTCCGCGTCGAACTTGGCGACGTAGGCATCGACCCCGACGCTCTTGCCCATCGCGCGATTGGCGTCGGACGACAACGAGGAGTGCATCACCACGGGGATGCCGGCAAAGCGCGTGTCCGACTTGATGTTCTTGGTCAGGACATAGCCGTCCATTTCCGGCATCTCGGCGTCGACAAGGATGACGCTGATCTCGTCGCGCAGGGCGGTACCCGTCTGCTGCGCATGGGCGGCCATCCCCGACAGCCGCGTCCACGCCTCGAGGCCATTCTGCGCATGGCGGTGCTTGACGCCCAGCTTGTCCATGACTTCCGCGATCTTCTTGCGCGCCACGGATGAATCGTCGACGAAGAAAACGCTGAGGCGATCGCCGCCCTGGACACGGTCGATCTGCCCGATCACTGCCTCGCCAAAGGTATTGGCCATGATCTGCTCGACATCGACGATGGACACCAGCTTGCCGCTGGGCAGCTCGGTGATTGCGGTGATGTAGCCGTGTGCGCCGCCTGTTACCGCCTCCGGCGCGCGGACCCGATCCCATTCGACGCGGATGATGCGGTCAACATCATGTACCAGGAAGCCCAGCGTGCGCTTGCTGTACTCGGCGACCATCATCGATTCCGGGCGCCCGGTCGGCGCATCGGGCAACTGCATGATCTTGGTCAGCGAGAGCACGGGAATCACGTTGCCGCGCAGGCTGATGAGACCTTCCACGCCCGCCGGCATGTTCGGCGCCCGGGTGATCTCCGGAGTTTCGCAGACCTCCCTTACCTTGAAGACGTTGATGCCAAAGGTCTCGTGGGTCCCCAGCGAGAACAACAGGATTTCCATCCGGTTGGAGCCGGCAAGCTTGGTCCGCGCGTCGACGCTTTCCAGCAGCGAGGAATTCGCCGGAGCAGCCAACGGGAAGCGTTCCGCCGACTCCATCCCGCCCCCTCAGTTCCCTGCCGTACCCGCGGCAAACTGCCGCTCGTTCAACAGCCGGCCGAGCGTCTCCGCCAGGCGTCGCGGCTCGAACTTGGGAACGTATTCGTCGACGCCCACCGAGCGCCCGAGCTGCTCGTTCGACTGCGACGACAGCGAGGAATGCATGATGACGGGAATCCCGGCAAAGCGGCCGTCGCCCTTGATGTTCTTGGTCAGCAGGTAGCCGTCCATCTCGGGCATTTCGATGTCGGTAAGGATGATCTGTACGAAGTCCCGCGCATGCTTGCCGCTGACCTCGGCGAGCGCGGCAATGCGCTGCAGTTCTTCCCAGGCGGCACGGCCGTTTACGGCGCCGATGTACTTGATGCCGAGGACTCCGAGGGTACGTTCGATCTGGTTGCGCGCCACCGAGGAATCGTCGGCGAACAGCACCGTCAGGTCGCTGCGGCCGAGCGATGCGATGCCGTTGTAGGTCGAGGCGTCGTCGTCCTTGTCGGTTTCGGCAAGCACGCGCTCGACGTCGATCATCATCACCAAGCGCCCGTCGGGAAGTTCGGTGACCGCAGTCACCAGCCCACCCATGCTGGATGCCAGCATCTTGGGCGGTACGCGCATTTGCGACCAGTCGAGGCGCAGGATGGTATCCACCGATTCGACCAGGAAGCCCTGCGTCTTGCCGTTGTACTCGGTGACGATCATGTTCTGGCGCGGGCTGTCCTGCCCGATGCCGATGTAATCGGCCAGATCCACCACGGGTACCAGTGCGCCGCGCAGGCTGACCATGCCCTTGACCGCCGGCGGCATGTCAGGTGCTGCCGTGATGGACGGCGTGCGCATCACTTCACGCACCTTGAACACGTTGATGCCGAAGGTCTCGCGTCGTCCGGTGCGGGCATCGAGGCCCAGCGCGAAAAGCAGGATCTCGAGCTTGTTCGTCCCGGCCAGACGGGTCCGGGCATCGATGTTATTGAGGAGTTCCGACATCGTCGGGCCTTGGCGCGGGTGCCTGAGCGCTCCGCGAGCCGTCAGTCGATCTTGAACAGCTTGCCGAAGTTGGCGATGTCGAGGATTTGCTTGACCGCGCCACGGCAATTGGTCAGCGTCACTTCACGTCCGACGCCCTTCGCCCTGTCGCGCAGCATCAGCAACATGCCTAGCGCGGAACTGTCCAGATATTCGACCGAGCCGAAATCGACCGAGATCGCCACGGCATTGGCGGAGAGCGCCGAGTCGATGGCGTCGCGGAAATCGCGGTGAGCATTGAAATCGAAGCGCCCCTGCAGCCGGATCACGGCGCGACCTTCATTGACTGAGACAGTGGCCTGCATGAGTCGATCCTCGTTAAGTACTAGATTCGATGATGAAATCCATCTTGGTGAGTATAGCCGATCCGCCCCGGCGCATCAGCCTGCGCGCTTGTCCATCGCGCGCAGCCGCGCCAGGATGCAGCCGGCGATATCACCCAGTGGTGCCACCTCGTCGAGCGCGCCAACTTCCGCAGCCTCGCGCGGCATGCCATAAACCACGCAGCTTGCCTGG
>CAYTFA010000218.1:0-4147 GCA_964436755.1 uncultured Rhodocyclaceae bacterium
GACCAGCAGCATTCCGGCCCGCTCCGCCAGCACCAGCGCGCGCTGCCGGCGGGCCTGCGTCTCCGGCAGCAGCTTGATCAGGTCGGGCTGCAGGCGAAAAGTCTTCAGGTCGACGAAGTCGGCGCCTAGCTGTCGTGCAAGCCCGCTGGCGATGCCGTCCTCGGTAACGACTCCGGTATCGACGAGCACCCGGCCGAGCTTGCGCCCCGATCGCTTCTGTTCCTCGAGGGCGGCAGTGAGTTGCTCGGGCGTGACGAGCTTCTGCTGCACGAGCATGTCGCCGAGCCGAATCTTTTCCGGGCGTGCCATCAGGCGGTCTCCAAAGGGGCCCTAAAATCGGACCCGTTGCCGTCGCGGCCGACACCTCGTGCGTCGTCCCCGGCTGCCGCGGCAAACCTACCGTTTTTCGGAGATGCCCGCAAGTGTTCCATGTCGTCCTCGTCGCCCCGGAAATCCCGCCAAATACGGGGAATGTGATCCGCCTTTGCGCGAATACGGGGACGAATCTGCATCTGATCGAACCGCTCGGCTTCGACCTCTCGGCTGCGCGCCTGCGCCGCGCCGGACTCGATTACGCCGAAATGGTCAATGTCCGAGTCCACCGCGACTGGCGCGCCTTCCGCGCCGCGCTGGGGGATGTGCGCCTGTTCGCGCTGACCACGCGCGCGACCCGCCCCCACTCGGGACCACGCGCACCCCGCTACCGGCCGGGCGATACCTTCGTGTTTGGTGCGGAGTCGAGCGGATTGCCGCCCGCCATACTGGCAGACATCGACGCGACGCACCGGCTGCGGTTGCCTATGATCCCCGGCAATCGCAGCCTCAACCTGTCGAATGCCGTGGCAGTGATGGTCTTCGAGGCCTGGCGGCGCAACGGCTTCGCCGGAGGCCGCTGAACCGGCTACTCGTGCTTGGAATCGCCCGCCATCAGCCGCTCGACGGCGGCGCGGGGCGCGATCTTGCCATCGAGCACCGCCGTGACCGCGCCGGTAATCGGCATGTACACACCGAGCGCGGCGGCACGACGCGCGACCTCGCGCGCCGCCGGAACCCCCTCGGCGACATGGCCCAGGTCTCGCGTGATTTCATCGAGCGGACGGCCGGCAGCGAGCTGGAGGCCGACGCGGCGATTGCGCGACAAATCGCCCGTGCAAGTCAGGATCAGGTCGCCCATCCCGGCAAGACCCATGAATGTCTCGCGCCGTGCGCCGAGCGCCTCGCCCAGGCGCGTGATCTCGGCCAGGCCGCGCGTGATCAGCGCGGCACGGGCATTGAGGCCGAGTCCAAGCCCGTCGCAGATGCCCGTTGCGATGGCCAGCACGTTCTTGACCGCGCCGCCAACCTCGGCACCGACCATATCCTCGTTGGCGTAGATGCGCAGGTTGCCGCCGTGCAAGTGCTGCGCCGTCTGCTCGGCGAAGTGCGGATCGCAGGCCGCCAGCGTCACTGCCGTGGGCAGGCCGCGTGCAACCTCGACTGCAAAGCTGGGGCCGGTCAGCACGCCGCAAACCGCCGACTCGCCCACGACTTCCGCCACGACCTGATGTGGCAGCAGGCCGCTGCCGGCTTCGAGGCCCTTGCACAGCCAAAGGAAAGGCCTGCCCGGCGCGACTGCCTTGAGCTGCTGCAGCAAGGGTCGCAGCCCGGCGAGCGGCGCAGCGAGGATGGCCAGGTCCGCCCCAGCCAGCACGGCACCGAAGTCCTGGCCGACGGCGAGCGCCCGCGGGAAAGGGCAATCCGGAAGGTAGCGCTTGTTCTCGCGCGCAGCGGCCATCTCCGCAGCGGCCGCACGGTCGCGTGCCCAGAGCACGACGTCGTGGCGGCCGGCGAAGGCGATGGCAAGGGCCGTGCCCCAGGCGCCGGCGCCGAGCACGGCGATTTTCACGTCAAAGCCCCCAGATCTGGGGCGACTTGACGAAGCCGGTCTGTCCGTCCCGGTGTCGCACCTTGACCCAGCCGCCGGGTGCCGCCTCGAGCAGCTCGAGCACCACATCGCGTTCCGCCTCGAACACCAGGGCGGCGCGCTCTTCCGCGGCGGCGCGCACCTGGGCGCGATCGGTGCGCACGATGACGTGGCGCACGTCGCCCAGGTACTTGCGTTCGATCCAGCTCAGATCACCCCTGGCGTCGCGCACCTTGGCCCAGCCCTCGAGGGCGACGACAAGTTCGACGGGGGTTCCGGCGCGAATCACGAAGAGCGGATTGGCCTTCGCCGATGGCGCGTCGTAAAGCACGGCCGCCTCGGTCACGGCGCGGTAATCCAGCGCCTGCGCCACCGGGGCAGCAAGTGCTGCAAGTGCGGCTGCAATACAGGCGGTGCGCCGGGCGGTCATCGCCTCTACTGAAGCTGGATGCGGCTTTCGCCCTGCTGCTGCTCGGCGAGGCGCTGCTGGTAAAGCGACTCGAAATTCACCGGAGCGAGGATCACGGGCGGAAAGCCGGCACGATTGACCGCGTCGGAAACCGTCTCCCGCGCGTACGGGAACAGGATGTTGGGACAGGCAACGGCGAGGATGGGCTCGAGGTCCTGCTCGGGGACATTGCGGATCTGGAACAGGCCGCACTTCACCACTTCGACCAGGAAGAAGGATGTCTCGCCGTTCTTGGCGCTGACGGAAATCCTCAGCGCCACCTCGTAGAGGCCTTCGCCGACATGGGTGCCGTTGCTCTGGATCTGCACCTCGATGTTCGGCGTTTCCCGCTCGATGAAAATCTGCGGCGCGTTCGGCACCTCGATGGAAAGGTCCTTGACGTAGATCTTCTCGATGCTGAATACGGGTTGCTCGTCGCTCATGGTGGTAAGGCCTGGAAGTGGAGGGCGGGATTCTAAGCGGCCAGCAGCGGGTCGAGCTTGCCCTGGTGCTCGAGTTCGTAAAGGTCGTCGCAGCCGCCGACATGCGTGTCGCCGATATAAATCTGCGGCACCGTGCGTCGCCCGGTACGCTGCATCATCTCCTCGCGTCGCTCGGGCTGAAGGTCGACGCGCACCTTCTCTATTTCGGTGACGCCCTTGCGTGTCAGCAGTTGTTCGGCGCGCACGCAGTAGGGGCAGACGGCGGTTGAATACATCAAGACCTTGGCCATTCGCAGCTCCGTTCAGGACTTGGTGGTGACGGGAAGGTTGGCGTCAAGCCAGGCGGAGATGCCGCCGCCGAGGCTTACGGCGCGCGTGAAGCCATGTTTGCGCAACTGGGCGCAGGCCGAGGTGGACCGGTTGCCCGTGGCGCAACAGACGATCACCGGCCGCTCCTTGAACTTCTCGATCTCCGAGATGCGCTGCTCCAATTGGCCGAGGGTGATGTGGCGAGCCCCCTGGATATGCCCCGAGCCCCACTCGCCCGTCTCGCGCACGTCGAGCACCAGCGCGTCTTCGCGGTTCATCAGCAGCGTCGCCTCGCCCGGAGTCACGCGCGCCACCGTGCTGCCGGATACCATGGGCCAGAGCAGCATGCCGCCGCTGATCGCGGCGAGCGCCACCCAGATGATGTTCTGTTGCAGGAACTCCATGTCACTCCTTGAAGTGGGGCAGGCCGCAGAAGACCTCGCGCATCAGCGCAATGAGTTGCAGCGTACGTGGATCGGCGATGCGGTAGTAAACCCTGTTGGCATCCTTGCGCGTCTGCAGCACGCCCTTGTCGCGCAGGATCGCAAGGTGCTGGGATATATTGCTCTGCGAGGTTCCAACCGCGTCGACGATATCCTGCACGCAGGTTTCCTCGCCGCCGACCACGCAGAGGATCTTCAATCGCAGCGGATGCGAAATCGCCTTCAGGGCGCGTGCCGCTGTTTCGATGTGTTCCTGCTTGCCGATAAGCTCTGTGATCGCAGTATGCATGTCAGGGCCGTGACGGTGCTGGTTGGCAGATTTGAATATTATAGAATACTGCTAAGCATCTGAATCGAGGCACTCATCATGTACAAAATCGTGCTCCTTCGCCACGGCGAATCGACCTGGAACCAGGAAAACCGCTTCACCGGCTGGACCGACGTAGGCCTCACCGAAAAAGGCCTGGCCGAAGCCGTCGCCGCCGGACGCCTGCTCAGGAAGGAAGGCTACGAATTCGACATTGCCTTCACGTCGGTCCTGCGTCGTGCCATCAAGACGCTATGGACGGTACTCGAGGAAATGGAGCGCATGTGGATTCCG
>CAYTFA010000219.1:0-4116 GCA_964436755.1 uncultured Rhodocyclaceae bacterium
CGCCGAAGTCGATCGAGAGGTACTCCTGGTGCTGGAAGATGCGCATCCGGCGCAGGCTGGCCGTGGAGGTACGGCTGGCCGTCAGGTTGGCGACGCAGCCGCCGGCGAATTCGATGCGTGCGTTGGCGATGTCGATGCCGTCGGTGAGCACCGAGACGCCCGACGCGCGCAGGTCGGTGACCGGCTGCCCGACCAGGGGCAGGATCAGGTCGAGGTCGTGGATCATCAGGTCGAGCACGACGGAGACGTCGATGCCGCGCGCCTTGAACGGCGCCATGCGGTGCGCCTCGATGAACACCGGCTTGCGGATGCGGTCGCGCACCGCCAGCCAGGCCGGGTTGAAACGCTCGAGGTGGCCGACCTGCAGCACCAGCTTGCGCGCATCGGCCAGCGCGATCAGCTCGTCGGCCTGCTCCACCGTCACCGTGATCGGCTTTTCGGCCAGCACGTGCACCCCGGCGGCGAGGAAGTCGCGCGCCACGGCGTGATGGGTCTCCGTCGTGCTCGCCACCGAGACGAGGTCGACGGCGGGCGCGGCACCGAGCAGCTCGCGGTGGTCGCCGAAGGCGCGGGTGCCAAGTTCATCGGCGACGCGCTGCGCGGTTTCGCGACGGGCGTCGACGACGCCGACGAGTTCGACGCCGCCAGCCGCGGCGAGGGTCGCGTACTTCTGCGCATGGAAGCGGCCGAGGTAGCCGACGCCGACGACGGCGGCACGTAGGGGTTTGGACATAGGCGATAATTCTACTTTCTCCGCCCGCCGCCGACCAACGTGCTGTCTGCCCTGTTCCGTCTGCTGTCGCGCCTGCCCCTGCCTCTCGTGCACAACCTCGGCGCGGCGGCAGGATGGCTGGCCTGGCTGGCCTCGCCCACCTACAGGCGCAACTTCGCACGCCACATCACCCAGGCGAACCTCGTCGACGCCCGGCTGGCGGCCATTCCCGAGGCGGGCAAGGCGCTCTTCGAACTGCCCAAGATCTGGCTGCGGCCGCAGCAGGAAGTGGTCGGCCGCGTCGTCCGCGTCTCCGGCTGGGAGCTGGTCGAAGCCGCCTGGCAGGCCGGGCGCGGCATCCTGTTCCTGACGCCGCACCTCGGCTGCTTCGAGATCACTGCGCAGTACTACGCCGCGCAGCGGCCGATCACCGTGCTCTACCGGCGGCCCAAGCAGGACTGGCTCGCCCCGCTGATCGAGGAAGGTCGCGGCGCCAACCTCAAGCTGGCCCCCGCCGACCTGTCCGGCGTCCGGCGCCTGCTCAAGGCGCTGAAGGGCGGCGACGCCGTCGGCATGCTGCCCGACCAGGTGCCGGGCAACGGGGAAGGCGCCTGGGTGCCCTTCTTCGGCCGCCCCGCCTACACCATGACGCTGGCCGCCCGCCTCGCCGAAACCGGTGCCACGGTGCTGTTCGCCTACGCCGAGCGCCTGCACTACGGCGCCGGCTACCACCTGCGCCTGTTCCCGCTCACCGCACCGCTCGAAGGCGACCTCGCGCAGCGCGCAGCGCAGATCAACGCCGAGCTCGAAACCCTCGTGCGCCGCTGTCCCGAGCAATACCTGTGGGGCTACAACCGCTACAAGGTGCCCGCCGGGGCCGAGCCGCCGGCGGCATCGCCATGACCCGGCTGCTGCTGGCCCTGATGTGGGTCCTGCACTGGCTGCCGCTGCCCGTGCTGGGGTGGCTGGGCAGTGCGCTCGGCCTGCTGCTCTACGCCGTGGTCGGCGAGCGCCGCCACGTGACGATGACCAACCTCGGCCTGTGCTTCCCGCACCTCGCCCCCGCGGAGAGGGCGGCCCTGGCTCGGCGCCACTTCATGGCCTTCGGCCGCAGCATCCTCGAGCTGGGCCTCTGGTGGTGGGCATCGCCGGCGCGCATCCGCCGCCTGGTGCGGCTCGAGGGCGGCGAGCGGCTGGCCGCGCATGCGGACAAGCCGTCGATCCTGGTCGTGCCCCACTTCGTCGGCATCGACGCCGGCTGGATACGCATGGCGCTCGAGTACGGCCTCGTCGCCATCTACACGCGGCAGAAGAACCGCACCTTCGAGGCAGCGATGAACGGCGGGCGGCTGCGCTTCGGCAACTGCGAACTCGCCTCGCGCCAGGAAGGCACGCGCAAGGCCCTGAAGGCGATGAAGGCCGGGCGCTTCTTCCACTACTCGCCCGACATGGACTACGGCCCGAAGGAATCCGTCTTCGTGCCCTTCTTCGGCGTGCCGACGGCGACCATCACCGGCCTCTCGCGCCTAGCGCGCATCACCGGCGCCACGGTCATCCCGGTCATCACGCGCATGGAAGGCCGCGGCTGGCAGAAACATTACGTGGCGCGCGTCGGCGAGCCCTGGGCCGCGTTCCCGGGCGAGGACGAGGAGGCCGACGCGCGCCGGCTCAACGCCTTCATCGAGTCCGAGGTGCAGCGCTCGCCCGAGCAGTACTACTGGCTGCACAAGCGCTTCAAGACGCGGCCGCCCGGCGAAGCCCGCCTGTATTGATTCAGGCGCCGGCGTTGTCCTGCAGGATCAGGTCCGACGCCTTCTCCGCCACCATCACGATCGGCGCGTTGGTGTTGCCCGACACCAGGGTCGGCATGATCGAGCAATCCACCACGCGCAGGCCGGCCAGCCCATGCACGCGCAGGCGCGCATCGACCACCGCCAGCGGATCGCTGCCCATCTTGCAGGTTCCCGACGGGTGGAAGATCGTGGCGCCGTAGTTGCGTGCCCAGTCCAGCGTGTCCTCGTCGCTGGTTACGCCGGGGCCGGGCCGGTATTCCTCGCCGATGAAGTCGGCCAGTGCGGGGGCCGCGGCAAGGTGGCGGGCGAAGGCGATGGCGGCGATCGCGCAGCGGCGATCGGTCTCGTGCGAGAGGTAGTTGGGCAGCATGCTTGGCGCCACCAGCGGATCGCGCGAGGTGACAAACACCGTGCCGCGCGAGTGCGGCCGCAACTGGCAGACGGAGAAGGTGCAGCCCGACCAGGGGTGCGGCTTGGCGCCCGCCATCTCGGCGGAAAGCGAGGCGAAGTGGAACTGGATGTCGGGCGTCGCCGACTCGGGCATCACGCGCGTGAACAAGCCGCCCTGGTTGATTCCGATCGCCAGGGGGCCCTTGCGCTGGGTGATCCACTTCCAGCCCATCTTGAACTGCCGCCACCAGGATTGCAGGTCGTCGTTGGTGGTCACCGGCTGCTTCACCTTGAACATTAGGCGCAGTTGCAGGTGGTCCTGCAGGTTCTCGCCGACGCCGGGCAGGTGGTGGGTGACGCGGATGCCCAGCGACTGCAGCCGCGCCGCATCGCCGACGCCCGAGAGCTGCAGCAGTTGCGGGCTTTGCAGGGCGCCGGCGGCGAGGATCACCTCGCGCGCGGCGCGCACCGTGTGCTCCTCGCCGTGCTTGCGGTAGCGCACGCCGACTGCGCGCGTGCCCTCGAAAACAAGCCCTGTGGCATGCGCATCGGTTTCCACCCGCAGGTTGGGACGTTTGCGCGCCGGCTTCAGGTAGGCCACGGCCGTGCTGCAGCGCCAGCCCTCGCGGGTGAACAGCTGGTAGTAGCCGACGCCTTCCTGCGAGGCGCCGTTGAAGTCGTCGTTGCGCGGCACGCCGCGCTCATTGGCGCCGCGGATGATGGCCTCCATCAGCGGATGCGTCTCGCCATTGTCCGAGCACCACAGCGGGCCGTCGGCGCCGTGGTACTCGCTGGCGCCGCGCGTGTTGTGCTCGCTCTTGATGAAGTAGGGCAGTACGTCCTTCCAGCCCCAGCCGGCATTGCCCGCTGCCGCCCAGGCGTCGTAGTCCTCGGCCTGGCCGCGCACGTAGATCAGGCCGTTGATCGAGCTCGAGCCGCCGAGCCCGCGGCCGCGCGGCCAGTAGATCCTGCGTCCGTTCATGTACGGGTCGGGGTCGGTGTAGAAGCCCCAGTTGTACACCGGGTGGAACATGGTCTTGGCGTAGCCGATCGGGATGTGGATCCAGAGGTAGCGATCCTCCGGCCCGGCCTCGAGCAGCAGCACCGAGTGGCGGCCGTTCTCCGACAGCCGGTTGGCCAGCACGCAACCGGCGCTGCCGGCACCGACGACGACGAAATCGTAGACTTGCTCGCTCATCCCATGTTCCAGCCGTGGCTGAC
>CAYTFA010000220.1:0-4109 GCA_964436755.1 uncultured Rhodocyclaceae bacterium
GAACCCGCGTTAGGCTATTAACCTAAACACGCTTTCCAGGCGTGCGACTTAAACCACTCATCCACCTCTCCGCGGATCCCGTCGCGCGGCAGGGCCGGGCGGGGCGCGAATTCTAGCAGAATCACCCCTCGCTGTGCCGCAGCGAGAGGTCGACGGCGTGCACGTTCTTGGTCAATCCGCCGATGGAGATGCGGTCCACTCCGGTCTCGGCGATCGCCCGCACGTTTTCCAGGCTGACGCCGCCGGACGCCTCCAGTTCGGCGCGTCCGGCAGTGAGTCCGACGGCCTGGCGCATCTGTGCAAGGTCCATGTTGTCGAGCAGGATCATGCGCGCGCCTGCGTCGAGCGCCTCGGCGAGTTGTTCGATGGTTTCCACTTCGATCTGGATGAAGACGTCGTTGCGACCGATGGCGCGCGCCTGTTCGAGCGCGGCGGCAATGCCGCCCGCCGCCATGATGTGGTTTTCCTTGATGAGGATGCCGTCGTAGAGGCCGAGTCGATGGTTGCCGCCGCCGCCGCAGGTGACCGCGTACTTTTGCGCGAGCCGCAAGCCAGGCAGGGTCTTGCGCGTGTCGACGATGCGTGCACGCGTCCCGGCAATTGCATCGACGTAACGCCGGGTCGCCGACGCCGTTGCGGAAAGCAGTTGCAGGAAGTTGAGCGCGGCACGCTCCGCGGTGAGTAGCGCACGGGTGTTCGCCTCGATGTCGCACAGCGTTTGCCCTGCGGCCACGGTCGCGCCATCGCGCGCATGCCAGCGGATCGCAGCGGTCGAATCCAGGCGGCGGAAGCAGGCATCGAACCACGCGGCGCCACACAGGACAGCGTCTTCGCGCGTGACGACGGTGCCGCGCGAACGCCTGCCCGAGGGCGTCAGCAACGCGGTCAGGTCGCCGCCGCCAATGTCCTCGGCGAGCGCCGCAAGGACGTTGCGTTCCACCTCGGCGGCCAACTGCAGAGGCAGTTCCATGATATGTTGAGGCATGAAATGAAGGTCCGATCGATTCTAGCACTGGAGGTTCGGCGCTCATGCTCGGTGTCTTCTCGGTCAGTCTCGGCGTCCTGCTCGCCCTCGCCTTCGTCATCCTCATCGTCTATGTTTACCTGAAGGACATCACGCAGAAGAAGCATGCGATCCTGCGCAACTACCCGCTGATCGGGCGCCTGCGCTACTTCTTCGAGCAGCTCGGGGAATACTTCCGCCAGTACTTCTTCCTCGGCGATCGCGATGAGCGTCCATTCGACCGGGCGACGCGCGCCTGGGTGTATCGCATGGCGAAGAACGAGGGCGGTGTGCTCGGCTTCGGCTCGACCTACGACCTCCACGCGGCCGGCGCGCTCATCTTCGTCAACGCACCGTTCGCCGTGCTGGAGGACGATCGCCTGCCGACGCCGCCGCTGGCGATCGGCGAGGGCCATTGCCGGGTGCCATTCCTCGCGCGATCGATCATCAACATCAGCGGCATGAGCTACGGCGCGATATCGCGGCCGGCGGTGCAGGCGCTGTCGCGCGGCGCTGCGCAGGCGGGGTGCTGGCTCGATACGGGCGAAGGCGGTCTGTCCCCCTATCACCTCGAGGGCGGCTGTGACGTCATCATGCAGATTGGCACTGCCAAGTACGGCGTGCGCGACGAGCAGGGTCGGCTGTCCGACGCCAAACTGCGCGAGATTGCCGCGCACGATGCGGTTCGCGCCTTCGAGATCAAATTGTCGCAGGGCGCCAAGCCGGGCAAGGGCGGTGTGCTGCCGGGCGGCAAGGTAACGGCCGAAATTGCGCGCATCCGGGGCATTCCCGAGGGAGTCGACTCCCTGTCGCCGAACCGCCATCCCGAGATCGGCAACGTCGACCAGTTGCTCGACATGGTGCTGCGCGTGCGCGAAGCGACGGGCAAGCCGGTGGGGATCAAGACCGCCATCGGCGGCTGGCAGTTGATGAACCAGTTGACCGATGCGATTGCGCGGCGGGGTGTGGGCGATGCGCCAGACTTCATCGCCGTCGATGGTGGCGAAGGAGGGTCGGGCGCCGCGCCGCAGGCGCTGGCCGACCACATGGCCTTGTCCATCGACGAGGCTCTGCCGCGCGTGGTCGACGCCCTGATCGAAGCCAACCTCAAGGATCGCGTGCGGGTAATCGCTGCCGGTCAATTGGTGACGTCGGCGCGTGCCGCCTGGGCGCTGGCCTGCGGTGCCGACTTCGTCAACACGGCGCGCGGCTTCATGTTCGCGCTGGGCTGCATCCAGGCGCTGCGTTGTCACACCAACACCTGCCCGACGGGCATCACCACCCACAATCCGCGCTTGCAGCGCGGCCTCGTGGTCGAAGAAAAGGCCGAGCGCGTGGCGAACTATTGCCTCAACATGAATCGCGAGATCGACATGATCGCCCACAGCTGCGGCCTGCGCCACGCCCGCGAGTTCCGCCGCGAGCATGTGCGCATCGTGCAGGCGGACGGGCGCAGCACGGCGCTCAACATGCTGCATCCGTATCCGCTGCAGCGCGTCCCGGCCTAGTGCGGGACGAAAGCGCGATCGAAATGCTGCTGGCCGCAATCACGGCCATGCCGGCCACCGACATCGCATCGGGCAGGTGGTCGTAGACCAGCCAGCCGAGCAGGCCGGCCCAGACGAGCTGGACGTAGAGATAGGGTGCCAGCGCCGAGGCGGGCGCGTGACGGAAGGCGTGGATCATCATCCAGTGTCCGACGCCGCCATAGATGCCCAGCGAGGCGATCAGCAGGGCCTCCGCCGCGCCGGGCGTCGGTCCGCCCCAGTACAGCGGTGCCGCCAGCGACATTGCCAGCGTGCCCACCATTGCCGTGTAGAACAGCATCGTTACACCATTCTCCGTGAGCGTGAGGTGGCGCGTCTGCACCTGGTAGATGGCATAGCAGGCGGCGGCCAGCGACATGAGCACGACGCCCTGCAGCGACAGGGCGCCGCCGGGCCGGGCAACGAGCAGGGCACCGGCGAAACCCGCGGCGACGGCAAGCCAGCGGCCTGCGCTGACCGTTTCGGCCAGCATGTACCGCGCGAGCAGGACCACCACGAGCGGTGTCACGAAGAGCAGCGCCGTGCTTTCGGCCAGCGGCAGGATGCGAAAGCCGGCCATGGCGAACCCGGTGGTTCCCACCAGCATCAGTGCGCGCAGGGTCATCGCCAGCGGCCGCCGGGTGGCGACCAGGCGCCCCCGCATCGACGGGGCAAGGAAGGCGGTCATCAACGCGAGATGCACGGCATACCGTGCCCACACCAGCATCGGTACGGGAAATGTCTGCGACAAGTGCTTCGCGGTGGCGTCGAGCGCCGCGAAGCAGAATCCGGCTCCGAGCATCAGCAGGATGCCCAACGCCAGACGGGACTCAGGCATGCAGCGTCGGTGGGTTGCGCAAGGCGCGGGCGAAAGGGATCAGTTCGCCTGCGGTGAGGCCGATCGGCCCGCTGCCGGCGGCGACCGCCGCGTCGGCGGCCGCTCCGTGCAGGTGGACGGCGCCGGCCAGTGCAGCTTCGGCCGGCCAATGCTGACCTAGCAGTGCACCTGCAATGCCGGCGAGGACGTCGCCGCTGCCGGCGGAGGCGAGCCCCGCGTTGCCGGTGGTATTGATGCGCCAGCGCCCGTCGGGGTAGGCCAGCACGGTGCCGCATCCCTTGAGTGCGACGTGGGCGCGGAAGCGGCGCGCGAGTTCGACGGCCTGCCCGACGCGGTCGGCCTGCACCGCGTCGACGCTGCTGGACAGCAGGCGCGCGGCCTCGGCGGGATGTGGCGTGAGCAGCGTGGGGCTGCTGCGCAGGGCCAGCTGCCGGGCCAGGACGGGACGCGTGGCGATGGCATTGAGCGCATCCGCGTCCAGCACCAGCGGCAACTCTTCGCCGACGACACGGCGCAGGATTTCCAGTGCGGCGTCGCCAAGGCCGAGTCCCGGCCCGGCGACGATCACGGTGGCAGCAGCCAGGGCATCGTCCACGCTGCGCAGCATCAGTTCAGGCTGCATGGCGTCGATGACGAGGGGCTGCAGCAACCCGACGAAAACGCGCCCGGCGCCGAGGTTCAGCGCGGCGCGGGCCGCGAGCAGCGCGGCGCCGGTCATGCCGGGCGCGCCGCCGATGACGGC
>CAYTFA010000221.1:0-4105 GCA_964436755.1 uncultured Rhodocyclaceae bacterium
CGTGCATTACCAGTTGTCGGGGGGCAAGGTGTTCCACGCGCCCACGCGCGACGAGGCGACGCTGCGCCGCGAGCGCGAGGCGATGGGAACCTTCGGCGAGCGCAGCCACGGCGATGCCGCCGGGCATGACGACAATTCGCGCCTCGAAAACTGGGAAGTCATGGACGACTGGAAGCTGCTCGACGAATCCCAGAGCGGCCTGCGCGTCAAGCGACCGCTCAAGGAAGGCGTACGTATCGGCGGCGGGCAACTGATTGCGGTGAAGGTGCGCAGCGCCGAGCATTTCACCCTGGGCAATGTGCGCTGGGCGCTGCGCGAGGGCGGCGATGCACTGATGGCCGGCATCCAGCTCTTCCCGGGCGAGCCGCGCCCGGTCGCCATGCGTTCGGCGGAGCCGGGCGACGCGGCGACCACCTGGCGGCCCGCGTTCCTGCTGCCGCCGGTGTCCGCCGTCAAGTCGCCGGAAAACCTCGTGCTGCCGCCGGGCAGCTTCCGCATCGACCGGCGCATCGAGATCGTGGTCGGCGAGAACTCGCGCGTGGTGAAACTATCGCGCGTACTGGATCGCGGCAGCGAATTCGAACGCTGCGAGTTTCACGACTGAATCCGGTGCGCGGGGAACACCGCGCTGAACGTAGACCCGCGCCCGGGTTCGCTTTCTATCTGCAGCACCGCCTGGTGGCGCTCGAGCACGTGCTTGACGATGGCCAGACCCAGCCCGGTGCCACCAGCCTCGCGCGAGCGGCCACGGTCGACCCGATAGAAGCGCTCGGTCAGCCGCGGCAAATGGTCCGCGGCAATGCCGATTCCGGTGTCCCTGACCGAGAAGCGGCCGCCGGCTTCGCCCTCACCACGCCAGCACACCGTCACTTCGCCGCCCTGCGGCGTATAGCGCACCGCGTTCCCCGCCAGGTTGGCAAAGGCGGAGCGCAGCTCGCGGGCGCTGCCGCGCAGGCAGCGGGGCCCGGAATTTTCCACCGAGATGCGGTGACGGCCGCCTGACAGCGCTTCGATTTCCTGGCGGATCTCGGCCAGCAGCGTGGCGACGTCGACGGGTTCTTCAAGCGGCGGCGGCGCGTCGGTTTCCAGCGCGGACAGCGTCAGCAGGTCCTCGATCAGCTGCTGCATGCGCCGGGCCTGCGCCGACGCAGTCTGCAGGTAGCCGGCGATTTCATCGCGCGGTACGTCGTCGAGGGCTTCGAGCGATGTCTCGAGAAAGCCCAGCGTCACCGTCAGCGGCGTCTTCAGCTCATGCGAAACGTTGGCCACGAAATCGCGCCGCATGGTGGCCAGCTTCTGCAACTGCGTCACGTCGCGCACCAGCAACAGCGTTCGGCCCGCAGCGAAGGGGGCTGCCTGTACCTGCAGGATGCGTCCCGGATTGCGCTCGGTGCGCAGTTCGAGAGGCAGCCCGCGATGGTCGGCATCGTCGAGGTAGGCGAGGAACTCCGGCTCGCGCAGCAGGTGGGTAATGCGGTTGCCCGAATCCGTAGACGCCTTAAGGCCCAGGCAGACCTCGGCCTGAAGGTTCATCCACTCGATCGCCCGGTGTCCGTCGAGGATCAGCACGCCGTCAGGCAAGGCCTCCGCAGCACGGCGGAAGCGGTCCAGTGCCTGCGTCGCCTGTTCGCGCTCGACGCTGGACAGGCGGGCGCGGTGGTGCAGGGAATCGAACACGGCACCCCAGGCGCCGCTGGCGGAAGGCGTCGGCGTGCCGAGCGGAAAGCTGGCCCAATGCAACAAGCGCATCAGCAGCCAGAACTGGCGCAGCAGTATCACACCTACCGCAATCAGGGCCATCAGAAGGGCGCCGGTTTCACCAGCCGCGTACCCCCCGCACAGCGCCGCCAGCGCTGTCACTCCCAGCGTTACCAGCAGCTCGGCAATCAGGGGCCTCACCCCGACGACATCCTGTAGCCGCTGCCGCGCACGGTTTGGATAAGTCGGTCATACCCACCTGATTCGAGCGCTGCGCGCAAGCGCCGGATGTGCACATCGACCGTGCGCTCCTCGACGAAGACGTGGTCGCCCCAGACCTGGTCGAGCAGTTGCGAACGGCCATGCACCCGTTCCGGATGGGTCATGAGGAAATGCAGCAGGCGAAATTCGGTCGGCCCGAGGTTCACCTCGCTGCCGCCCGCGGTGACGCGATGGGTCGCCGGGTCGAGGCGCAAGCCGCCCAGCTCCACCGCATCGTCGGTCGACTGCGGCGCATGGCGGCGCAGCACCGCCTTGATGCGCGCCATGAGTTCGCGCGGGCTGAAGGGCTTGGTGACGTAGTCATCGGCACCCAGCTCCAAGGCCTCGATCTTGTCGCGCTCCTCGGCGCGGGCCGTCAGCATGATGATGGGCACGCCACGGGTGCGCGGTGCCGAGCGCAACTGGCGGGCGAAATCGACGCCGCTCATTCCCGGCAGCATCCAGTCGAGCAGCACCAGGTCGGGCAGTTCCTCCTGCACCATGCGCCTTGCCGATTCGGCGTCGGCGGCCAGCCGAGCGTCGTGACCCGCACGCCGCAGGTTGACCTCGATCAGCGCCTGGATCGCAGGTTCGTCTTCGACCACCAGTATCGTTGCGGGCATGGGTATGAAACCTTGGGAACGCGGGGCAGTCTATTGCCGATTGATGACGATTTCGTGACACCGGCCGTTGCCGCGCCTGCGCTATCATAGCGGCCCTGCATAGGAGTTAGCCCATGTCCGGTCTCGACCGCAAGACGCCGATTCCCACAGAGATCACGCTGCACCAGAAGTCCCGCCAGCTCGAGATCGCCTTCGACGACGGCGGGCGCTACATGCTGCCTGCCGAATTCCTGCGCGTCTGGAGCCCCTCCGCCGAGGTACGCGGCCACGGCCCGGGCCAGGAAACCCTGCAGACAGGGAAGCGCAACGTTGAAATCACCGCGCTCGAAGCCGTCGGCAACTACGCGGTGAAGCCCACCTTTTCCGACGGCCACGACACGGGAATCTACTCGTGGGACGTGCTGCACCACCTGGGCGCCAACCAGGAGGCGCTCTGGGCGGACTACCTGGCGCGACTGGAAGCCGCCGGCGCCAGCCGCGACATCGATACGACCACCCAGCCGCCCAAGGCGGGCGGCTGCGGCAAGCACTGATGAGCCAGACCCACTTCGGTTTCGAGACCGTCGAAGAAAAGGAAAAGGCGCAGCGCGTCGCCGGCGTCTTCTCGTCCGTAGCCGAGAAGTACGACTTGATGAACGACCTGATGTCGGTCGGCCTGCACCGGCTTTGGAAGCGGTTCGCCATCAACACGGCGGCGCCGCGCCGCGGGGAACGGGTACTCGACGTCGCGGGCGGCACCGCCGACCTGTCGTCGGCATTTGCGCGCCGGGTCGGGCCCACCGGCCAGGTCTGGCTCACCGACATCAACAACGCCATGCTCACGGTGGGGCGTGACCGCCTGCTCGACGAAGGAGTGCTGTCCCCCGTCGCCCAGTGCGACGCCGAGAAGCTGCCGTTTCCGGATGACTACTTCGACATCGTCACCGTCGCCTTCGGCCTGCGCAACATGACGCACAAGGACCGCGCGCTGACGGAGATGCGACGCGTGCTGCGTGCCGGCGGCCGGTTGCTGGTGCTCGAGTTCTCCAGGGTCTGGAAGCCCCTGGAGAAGGCCTACGACGCCTATTCCTTCCACCTGCTGCCCTGGCTGGGCGGCAAGATCGTCGGCGATGCGGAATCCTACCGCTACCTCGCCGAATCGATCCGCATGCATCCTGACCAGGCGACCCTCAAGTCCATGATGGAGGAAGCCGGTCTGGAACGCGTCGACGTATTCAATCTGACCGCGGGCGTCGTCGCCCTGCATCGAGGCTACAAGCTCTGACGCCGCTTCGGCGTCGGATACAACGAGGGAGAGAGACCATGAAACGATTCGTCATCGCCGCCTTTGCCGCCCTGGTGGGACTGGGCCTCGCTGCCCACGACGCCGAGGCCAGGCGCCTGGGCGGTGGCAAGTCCATCGGCATGCAGCGCCAGGCCATGCCGGCGCCGGCCGCGCCAAGCCAGGCTGCCAAGCCCGCACAGGCCCCGGCGGCCGCACCGGCCGGGTCCTTGGGGCGATCCTGCTGCGCATCACCGTGCTG
>CAYTFA010000222.1:0-4087 GCA_964436755.1 uncultured Rhodocyclaceae bacterium
CGATGATCGGAAGTCATACACTTGGGTGTCGCCGGCGATGGTGTCGCCGAACCGGTCCTGCTGTTCAGGCGACAGCGTGGCGCGCAGCAGCTGGACCGAGGCGTCGAGCAGAAACTGGAGCGACGGATTGGGCAGGCTGCGCAGCACCGAGCTGAAGTGGCGGCGCTTGGGGACGGTTTGGGCGACGTCGAAGCCGTGGGACGCACACGGATCGGGCACGCGTTCGAAGCCGAGCCAGTAGACCAGGGCGGGATGCTCGACGAGGAAGGCGCGAAGGTCGGACATGTAGCGCTTGCCCTCGTGGAGCTTGACCAGGAAGGCAGCGGCGAAGGGGGCGCGACGGTGGGGCAGCGGACCGGGCCACGGATGGTCAGTCGGGCGCTCGGGGAAGTGCTCCCAAGGCAGATCGCCGAGCAGGGCACGGTACTTCTGGACGATGGGGTCGTGTGCGACCCAGGCGGGGAGCGGAGCGTCGGGCTGGACGAGCGGGCAGGTGACGTCGACGGACGGCACGGGCGGACAAACCGCCGGGCGTCGGAGGACGGCGCGTAGGCGGTTGAACGGGGCAGCGAAATCGAGTAGCATGCTCGTGTCTCCGATACGAGGTGGGTGAGGTGTTGCAACAGCATCCTACCGCGTATCGGAGACACCAGGGCGACGGCGATTGCGGAAAGGGCGTCGAGCTGGAGCATGCGAATGACGACAATTGCGGCGGGAGGCACGTGGAACGACGCCAATTGAAAAGCCGGCGTCGGTTGCGACACGCGAACGACGCCGATTCAAGAACGAACGTCGACGAGCGACTCCGATCTTATGTTTAGCGCGCCCCTCGTGAAGGAGGGGAGCGCTAAACATAAGGAGGTCGATTTCGGGACGCGCTGAACATAACCGATGCGGGAGCAGGATTGGGTGGCGGTAATGAGCGAACTCTGGCTTCACGCGAGCGCCGCGACCCCTCGACCGACGAACGCGGGCCGGCTCTTCGCGTGGGGTTCGGCTCGCACTCGGCCGAATAGTGGCGCCGCGCACGCGCGATCACGTCCCGCCCCAGCATGCCTGCCAGCAGGTAATCGTGGTCGGCTCGGTTGTCGTCCCGCAGGCGGTGTACCTGGCAGCCCGGTGCCACCCCACCCACCGATGTTCCTTCGGGCTGCCCAATCGCTTACGCCATGCGGGTTTGCTGGTCAGCCACCCGCCGCGCCTCCTCAGCGGCGCTGCGGATGCGATTGAGCGCGCGCAGGTTGATCAGCACGTAGGTCAACGTGTTGCGGTTGGCGATCGCGCGGCCGCGCCGCAGCTTGGGGTGCAGCATGCCCAGCGCTTCGGCCTGGCTGTTGATCCGCTCGACCATGGTGCGTTGCGCATACAGCGCCTTGTACTCCACACTGCCGCGGTCGAGCGTGTGGCGCAGCCGGGAGCCAGGGCCTGCCGCGATCGTGCTGGTGCAGCCGCCCGTGGCAAAATGCGCGTCGGCGACCGGGCAGGCGTCGCCCGTCGGGGTCGGATGCAGTAACCGGCAGCGATACTTCTCGCGCTGATGCGCAACCAGCGCGGCGCGGTGCTGATAGCTGAACTCCAGCGTCATCGGCAGGCTGGCGGCACACAGCGGCGTGCCGTCGGGCGCGAACTGACGGCCGGCGCCCTTCTTGCCCGGGTTGAATGGCACCGCGGCAAAGCCGCCCGCCTGGGCAAAGTAGTCGTAGACGTAGTGGGCATCATATGCCGCATCCCAGGCGCCAAAGCGCGGCTTGCGGCCCAGGCGCGCTTCGACCTGGGCCATCAAGGGGTGGAAGTAGCTGGGGTCGCTTTCGTTGAACGGCCGGGTGCGCTCGGCCAGCACGACCTCGGTGGCGTCGGGCATTCTGGTGACCACGATACCCGAGGCGTAGCCCCAGAAGATGTCCACGCCGATTTGGAGGCGATTGGCCGGCTGGGCGTCGGTCGTCGGGGCGGGCGGGTCGTCGCCGTCGGCGTCGTGGGGCGCGCGATTGGGGCGTGACTTGACGCCGAGCTTGCAGTCGGGGTCGCCGTTCGGCTGCCTGCTCTTGTCGAGCCGGCCTTCTTTGATGAACTGTTTGGGGTTGTTCTCTTTGACCCAGGCGAGGAGCGCCTGGGTGTCGCCGGCGATGGTGTCGCCCAACAGGTCCCGCTGGTCAGGTGGGAGGGTGGCGCGCAGCAGCTGGATCGAGGCGTCGAGGAGAAACTGGAGCGACGGATTGGGCAGGGCGCGCAGCACCGAGCTGAAGTGGCGGCGCTTGGGGACGGTTTGGGCGACGTCGAAGCCGTGGGACGCACACGGATCGGGCACGCGTTCGAAGCCGAGCCAGTAGACCAGGGCGGGATGCTCGACGAGGAAGGCGCGAAGGTCGGACATGTAGCGCTTGCCCTCGTGGAGCTTGACCAGGAAGGCAGCGGCGAAGGGGGCGCGACGGTGGGGCAGCGGACCGGGCCACGGATGGTCAGTCGGGCGCTCGGGGAAGTGCTCCCAAGGCAGATCGCCGAGCAGGGCACGGTACTTCTGGACGATGGGGTCGTGTGCGACCCAGGCGGGGAGCGGAGCGTCGGGCTGGACGAGCGGGCAGGTGACGTCGACGGACGGCACGGGCGGACAAACCGCCGGGCGTCGGAGGACGGCGCGTAGGCGGTTGAACGGGGCAGCGAAATCGAGTAGCATGCTCGTGTCTCCGATACGAGGTGGGTGAGGTGTTGCAACAGCATCCTACCGCGTATCGGAGACACCAGGGCGACGGCGATTGCGGAAAGGGCGTCGAGCTGGAGCATGCGAATGACGACAATTGCGGCGGGAGGCACGTGGAACGACGCCAATTGAAAAGCCGGCGTCGGTTGCGACACGCGAACGACGCCGATTCAAGAACGAACGTCGACGAGCGACTCCGATCTTATGTTTAGCGCGCCCCTCGTGAAGGAGGGGAGCGCTAAACATAAGGAGGTCGATTTCGGGACGCGCTGAACATAACCGATGCGGGAGCAGGATTGGGTGGCGGTAATGAGCGAACTCTGGCTTCACGCGAGCGCCGCGACCCCTCGACCGACGAACGCGGGCCGGCTCTTCGCGTGGGGTTCGGCTCGCACTCGGCCGAATAGTGGCGCCGCGCACGCGCGATCACGTCCCGCCCCAGCATGCCTGCCAGCAGGTAATCGTGGTCGGCTCGGTTGTCGTCCCGCAGGCGGTGTACCTGGCAGCCCGGTGCCACCCCACCCACCGATGTTCCTTCGGGCTGCCCAATCGCTTACGCCATGCGGGTTTGCTGGTCAGCCACCCGCCGCGCCTCCTCAGCGGCGCTGCGGATGCGATTGAGCGCGCGCAGGTTGATCAGCACGTAGGTCAACGTGTTGCGGTTGGCGATCGCGCGGCCGCGCCGCAGCTTGGGGTGCAGCATGCCCAGCGCTTCGGCCTGGCTGTTGATCCGCTCGACCATGGTGCGTTGCGCATACAGCGCCTTGTACTCCACACTGCCGCGGTCGAGCGTGTGGCGCAGCCGGGAGCCAGGGCCTGCCGCGATCGTGCTGGTGCAGCCGCCCGTGGCAAAATGCGCGTCGGCGACCGGGCAGGCGTCGCCCGTCGGGGTCGGATGCAGTAACCGGCAGCGATACTTCTCGCGCTGATGCGCAACCAGCGCGGCGCGGTGCTGATAGCTGAACTCCAGCGTCATCGGCAGGCTGGCGGCACACAGCGGCGTGCCGTCGGGCGCGAACTGACGGCCGGCGCCCTTCTTGCCCGGGTTGAATGGCACCGCGGCAAAGCCGCCCGCCTGGGCAAAGTAGTCGTAGACGTAGTGGGCATCATATGCCGCATCCCAGGCGCCAAAGCGCGGCTTGCGGCCCAGGCGCGCTTCGACCTGGGCCATCAAGGGGTGGAAGTAGCTGGGGTCGCTTTCGTTGAACGGCCGGGTGCGCTCGGCCAGCACGACCTCGGTGGCGTCGGGCATTCTGGTGACCACGATACCCGAGGCGTAGCCCCAGAAGATGTCCACGCCGATTTGGAGGCGATTGGCCGGCTGGGCGTCGGTCGTCGGGGCGGGCGGGTCGTCGCCGTCGGCGTCGTGGGGCGCGCGATTGGGGCGTG
>CAYTFA010000223.1:0-4076 GCA_964436755.1 uncultured Rhodocyclaceae bacterium
TGGGTGCCGGCGTACTTGACCGTGCCGGTACCCGTGGCCTTGACCCGGGTGCCGGTCGGCGCGCCGTAGTCGATGCCGCGATGGGCCCGCCATTTCTGCAGGATGGGATGGAAGCGTGACGAGCTGAAGCCCGAGGTGATGCGCGAGAACTCGAGCGGCGAGCGCAGGAAGGCCTTGCGAATGTTCTTGCCGTCTGCCGTGTAGTAGCCGCTGGAGTCTTCGCCGCCGGCCGGATCGGCAAACCAGGCAGCGCGGTAGGCCCTGCCGTTATTGACGAACTCGGCGGCAAGGATGCGGCCGCTGCGCACTGGGCGGCCGAGGTAATTGACCGACTCGTAGATCACCGCCAGTCGATCGCCGCGGCGCAGGTCGCGATGGAAATCGATGTCGCCGCCGAAGATGTCCGCCAGCTGCGTGGCTACCGTGTCAGGTATGCCTGCGGCATCGGTGGCGCCGAACAGCGAATAGCGGATCTCCGCCGTGCGCATCACCACCTGCGTCTCGAACGCCAGACCCTGTTCGGTCGAAGTGAAGCCCCTGCTGCCCTGCCGCTCGACGACCAGCGCCCGGTCCTTGCCGCCGTTGAGCGGGAAGACCAGCGTCTGCAGATCGCCGCGGGCGCCGGTACGGGCCGTGATGTTGCGCCCCGGACTGAGTTGACGGAACAGCGCCTGGGAATTCGCGTCGCCCCTGAGGAAGGCGAGCGCCGCCGGGTCGTCGACACCCAGCCGCTCCAGAAGTCGCGCCACGGTGTCGCCGCGCTGGACGCGCTCTTCGCGCAGAAAAACCGCCTCATCCCCTGTGGTGTCTGCTTGGGTTGCCGTGGCCAGCCGCTCGACCACCTCGTGGCGGGGGATCCGGTCTTCATCGACCTCGGCCACGGTACCGAACGCGGCGACCATGCCGAACAGCGATACGCCAAGGACGGCCGCACCAGCCCAGAAATGGCCCGGGCGGGAGCTTCGGCAGGAAACGAGTTGCGCTAGAATTCCGCTCTTGTTTTCTTGCAATTGGACGGGCGGACCGGCTTGAAAGTCGGGCGAGTGTAGCAAAAATCCCCCCACGGGCAAACCGACTAAGACCATGGCCGATATCGACTCCCAACTTGCGCTGATCAAGCGCGGTGCCGACGAACTCCTGATCGAAGCCGAGCTCGTCGAAAAGCTGAAATCCGGCCGCCCGCTGCGGGTGAAGGCCGGTTTCGACCCCACCGCGCCGGACCTGCACCTGGGTCACACGGTGCTGATCAACAAGCTGCGCCACTTTCAGGACCTCGGCCACCACGTGATGTTCCTGATCGGCGACTTCACCGGCATGATCGGCGACCCCAGCGGCAAGAACGCAACGCGGCCGCCGCTGTCGCGGGAGCAGATCCTGGAAAACGCCGACACCTATCGCGAGCAGGTGTTCAAGATCCTCGACCCGGTGAAGACAGAGGTTTGCTTCAACTCGACCTGGTTCGATCCGATCGGCGCCGCCGGGATGATCAAGCTCGCGGCGCGCCACACCGTGGCACGCATGCTGGAACGTGACGATTTCGCCAAGCGCTACGCCAACGGCCAGCCGATCGCCATCCACGAGTTCCTCTACCCGCTGTGCCAGGGCTACGACTCCGTGGCCATGAAGTCCGACATCGAGCTCGGCGGCACGGACCAGAAGTTCAACCTGCTGGTCGGACGCGAACTGCAGAAGCACTATGGCCAGCCGCCGCAATGCGTGCTGATGATGCCGTTGCTCGAGGGGCTCGACGGCGTGAACAAGATGTCGAAGTCGCTCGGCAATTACATTGGGATTGCCGAACCGCCCGGCGAGATCTTCGGCAAGCTGATGTCGATTTCCGACGAACTGATGTGGCGCTACTACGACCTGCTTTCGTTCCGCGGCAACGACGAGATCGCTCAACTTAAGCGCGACGTAGCCGAAGGGCGCAACCCGCGTGACGTGAAGGTGCTGCTGGCGCTCGAGATCGTGGCGCGCTTCCATTCGCAGCGTGATGCGAACGCCGCGCTGGCCGAATTCGAAGCCAGGTTCCAGCGCGGCCAGCTTCCGGAGGACATGCCGGAAGTGACGGTGCCGGCAGGGAGCATCAATCAGGTGCTGAAGGCCGCCGGGCTTACTGCGAGCACGTCGGAGGCGCAGCGGCTGATCGGCGGCGGCGGTGTGCGCATCGACGGCGAAAAGGTCGCCGACGGGACAATCGTGCTGGCGGCAGGCCGATGCGTGGTCATGCAGGTTGGCAAGCGCAAGTTCGCCCGGGTGACATTGGCCTAGGTATTCCCCGGTCGGCGTCCGGCGCCGCTCCGGCCCGGCTCGACCTCCCCGAGAATTGTGGCGGGCGGTATTTCCGGGCCTTGGAGGGAAGCCCCTGTTCTGGGGGGGGCCATGCCCTCCCGGCCAGTTTCGGCCCCTTTCCTTGGCCCCACGGGCGTTTCAGGGCCTGTCAGGGGTGTTGCAGGAAAGCGACAGCCGATCCCCGTAAGGGGGGTAAAGGGGCATTTTGGTTTGCCCCGGGGAGGGCCGGCAGGGGAGAATCCTTCCCAGCTTCCCGAGTTCGGGCAGTTCGGTTTGCAGTGACCGACCACGTGGTGTCATTGCACGCTGTCAATACCAACTCTCTTTTTGGAGAAATCTATGCAAAAGAAAATTATCGCTCTGGCTATCGCTGGTCTGTCGACCGCTGCGTTCGCCCAGTCGAACGTGACGATCTCCGGCCGCATGTCGGTTGGCGTCGAGTCGATCAGCGCTGGTGGTGCTACCGCCGGTAGCGCAGCCAACTACACCTCGCGCTTCCGCGCCGTGGATAACAACTCGAACATCCGCTTCGCGGGTGAAGAGGCTCTGGGCGGCGGCACGTCGGCCTGGTTCCAGATCGAGTCCGCGGTCGGCACGACCAACAACAACGGCACCACCACCGGCATGTACGCTGGCACCAACACCACGACCGTCGGCGCCCGCAATACCGCGGTTGGCCTGAAGGGCGCCTGGGGTACCGCGCTGATCGGCAAGTGGGACGTGCATTACCAGTCGATGGCGGCGATCGATGCCAACGGCCTGACCGGCGGTCTGGCGGTCAACACCAACTCGATCAACATCCTGAACAACATCAACGGCGCCGCGATCACGGGCTCCGGCCGCGACAACAACCTGATGGCCTACATCTCGCCGAACTGGAATGGCTTCAGCTTCCTGCTCGGTTATACGCAGCCTACCCAGCCCGACACCCCGGGCCTGGCCAAGAAGGACAGCGGCTGGCAGTTCAAGCCGACGTATAGCAACGGCCCGATCGATATCGCCTACTCCTACCTGTCTGTGACCGGCGCCGGCGCTGCTGCTCCGACCGCTGCGAACGCGGCTGGCGTCCAGTGTTCGAACTCGGTGACGGGTGCGATCACCACCCAAGCCACGGCGGCTGCTTGTGCGGGCGCTGGCGGCAATGTGGTTGGCGCGGTTGCGGCTGGTCTGGGTAACACCGGCCAGGGTACCGACGTTCGCGCGAACCGTCTTGGCTTCGCGTATTCCTTCCCGATGGGCTTCAAGGTCGGCCTGATCTGGGACAAGTCGAAGTCGACGAACCAAGGCGTGGTGGCTGGCTCCACCTGGATCGAGCGTACGGCTTGGGCGCTGCCGATGTCCTACACCTCGGGCGCACACAAGGTCAGCTTCACGTATGCCAAGGCCAACAGCTCCTCGACCGACTCCGTGACGGGTGCTGCCCGTGTTGCCGGCTACGACGACAGCGCCAAGATGGCGATGCTCGGTTACGAGTACTCGCTGTCGAAGCGCACCATCGTTGGTGTTGCCTACACGCAGCTCAACAACGCGGCTCAGGGTTCCTACGACTTCTGGCATCCGAGCAGCAACACCACGGGTACGGCCGGCGCCACGCTTAACCCGGGCGTTGATCCGCGTTCGTTCTCGGTCAACCTGCAGCACACGTTCTAATCGACGTTTAGTCGATCTGACGTAACAGCAGTTGTTCCACAAACGGCCACCTTCGGGTGGCCGTTTGCTCTTGTGCAGTGCGCTCGTTTCCCTCTGCCATGCTGGCTGTCCGAGCGCGCGTGATGTTCAGCTCA
>CAYTFA010000224.1:0-4068 GCA_964436755.1 uncultured Rhodocyclaceae bacterium
AGGTGACCGAGGACGTCGACCACGTAGTCCTTGTCCTTGGCCAGGCGCTTGAGGCCGGTAACGAAGCTCGGCCAGGGGCCGCTTTCCAGTTGATCCAGGTTCGGTGTCGGGTGCATGGGCTTGGCCATGGTCTCTCTCCTCGAGTGTCGGGGTCTAAGCGATTGACGAATCATAGTTTTTTGTGCGATGCACAAACCATACTCCCGGCAGGTAGTTCGACCTACCCGAAAGGGTTATATCCTTCCTCCCCTTAGCGGGAATGGCCCGCGGCCGCCGGCCGGTGTCATAGTCCCGCACCGAGGAAATCCGTGGATAACGTCAAGACGCTCGACAAGTTCCGCGTGCCCATCGGCAACCAGGAGATCGAGCTGCAGGAGTTCGTCTTCGAGGCCGGAGGCATGCCCATGCTGCGCACCCGCATACGCGAGCGCAGCCGCTTCACCATCTTCGACATCGATCCCGTCACCGCGGCGCGCTGGGGCAAGGCCTTGTCCGAATGGGCGGCCGCCCAGCCGGGAGCGGGCGGGGAAGGGCCGGCGTGAAGGACTGGCCGGAGAACGCCTCGACCGAGGTGGCCGATTTCGTTTACCAGCTCGGCGCCGGTACGCTGGCGCACGAGCACGCCGACGCGCTGGCCGAGGCCCTGTGTCGCGCGCTGCCCTGGCTGGCCAGGGAGTCGCTGGCGGGCGTGCTGCCGCTGACCGGCCTGTCGCGCGGCGATGGCGCGCATTTCGTCGGCCGGCGCAGCCGGCTGGTGCTGAGGCTTCCCCTGTCCCGCGCCGCCGGGGCCGACGCCCTGTGCGGTACCACGATCGACGTCGCCGGCAGCCCGCTGGCGATCGGCCCGGCGATGCGGCGTCCGCTGCAGCCGGTAACCGACGTGGTGTATTCGCATTGCGTCAGCTTCGACACCGAGGACGAGATCGACTTCCTCGAACGTTGCCGCGATGCGCTCGAGGCGCGAAAGATCAAGGCGAACCCGGTCACCGGCAAGGCGCGGCGCCTGCGGTCCGGCACCGGCACGGTACATGGCTTTGCCCTGATGCTGCACGGGCTGAGCCCGACCGACAGCGTGCGCATCCAGGAACAGGGCCTCGGCGAGCACCGCCTGCGCGGCTGCGGCATGTTCGTGCCGCACAAGACCATCCATGCCGTCGGCGAATGAACTTTCAGTTATTCCAGGGAGGAAACAACCATGTCTGAAACCACCGTCACGCTCGATGTCTGCGGACTGCCCTGCCCGGCGCCGCTGCTCGGCGCCAAGAAGATCGTCGACGATCTGCAACCCGGCCAGACCCTGACGCTCGTCTCGGATTGTCCCGGCACGGCCGATGACCTGTTTGCCTGGGCCAAGTACACCGGCAACCAGGTCCTCGAATCGCGCAAGCTGGAGAGCGGCAAGACGGCCTATGTCGTCCAGCGCGCCGGCGGTGCCGTATCGACGCCGATCGCTCACGTCACGCTCGACATGCGCGGCGTATCCTGCCCCGGTCCCATCCTCGAAGCGCGCAAGCTGCTCGACGGCATGAAGGCCGGCGAGGTGCTGCAGCTTGTCAGCGACTGCCCGGGCTCGGCCGACGACGTCGCATCGTGGGCGCGTGCCGGGGCGGTGGAGCTGCTGTTCAGCCACGAGACCGGGCGTGGAATTCACGAGTTTTACCTGCGGCGCAAGTAAAGCTCCAAGTTTTGGACAACCCATCCCCCGCCACCTTCCCGGTGGGAAGGGGCGACTATTCATAGGAGAAGTAGATTGGGATACGTAATCAATGGTGTTGAAAAGGAAACTGACGACGACGGCTACCTGCTGGAGCCGGATTTCAGCGACGAAGCGGTGGACGCCATCGCCGCTGCGCAGGGCGTTGCCCTGACCGACGACCATCGCGCCATCGTCGCCTTCCTGCGCCGCAAGTTCCAGGAGGACGGGCACACGCCGAACCTGCGCAACATGATGAAGATGCTCGAAGAGGAACAAGTCATCGCCGACGTTTCCAGCGCGCGCATGTTCGAACTGTTTCCCGACGGCGGTGCCGCCAAGCAGGGCGTCAAGATTGCCGGCTTGACCAAGCCCTTCGGCAAAGGCGGTTACTGATCTTGCCGTTTTTCCTGCTGCGCTCGACGGGCCGGGCTTGGGCAGTGCTCGCGGCGTCGCCGTGCTACAGCACTGTCTCCTTGCTGCGCGCTGGCCGTACCCGGCCGGCCATCGCTCGCGACGGAAATCGCGGCAAGATTCCCGCTGCGTTGGGGCCTCTGATCTAGCCCGAGCCATGGCGCTTCGCCTTCGCAATAGCTTCCATTCCGGCCGGCCGCGCAGTGCAGTGGAGCACGCCAGCGTGATCGCCATGCTGGCGTGGAAGCTGGCGCAGGAGGCCATCGCGCGCATGCGCGAGGCCGACTACGACATCGCGGTCGGTCGCGGCTGGTTCGATTTCGTCTGCGAATACCTGAGCTTCCTGGCCCTTTCGGCCGATCGTATTGCCCACGCCGAACTGGACGAGGAGCAACGCGCCGCGTTCACCGTGGCGCTGGTCAAGCGGCTGGCGGCGATGGTCGAGGAGTCGCGGGAGGCGCTGCTACCGGACCAGGCGCCGGGCGCCGCCTATGCGGCATTCCTCGAACTCTTCAACCGGCGCGCAGATGAATACGCCGAGTTCGGCTTCGACGAATCCGGCCCCGACTTCGGCTTCCGCCGCTGCTTCGCCGCCTGCCTCAAGGAGACGCTGCCGGAGA
Source organism: uncultured Rhodocyclaceae bacterium (assembly GCA_964436755.1). GTDB lineage: Bacteria > Pseudomonadota > Gammaproteobacteria > Burkholderiales > Rhodocyclaceae > Sulfuritalea. Next base: position 2,728 of record CAYTFA010000224.1, read on the forward strand.
AGGACCGCCTGTGGGCGGTCGACCAGGTCATGGAGATCGAGTCGCCCGAGTCGATCCGCATGCTGCAAAAGACGCTGGCCGGGCTGTTCCATCCCGAGACCGTGCGGCGACGCCGTGCCGGGGGCGTGAGCGGTGATTAGTCCCTTCGACCTCGCCGACGACCGCGCCTATGCCGCCTGGCGCGAACGCAAGCTCGACACCGCGCCGCGCCGCATCGAGGACATCGTCGTCAGGCTCGACGATCCCCGCAGGCTCACCACGGCCGAGCGCGATGCGCTGCTGGAACGCTGTGCCACGACCAACATGGCGATCTACACCAGCAATACCGTGGGCGATGCGGACAAGGACATTCCGCGCGGGCTCGGCGCACAGCTCGGCCTGACGCGGCTCGACAGCCACTGGCTGACTGACGAGGACGCGATCTCGCCGATCTCGGTGATGGGCGCCGAGGTGCGCGGGGAGCGGCGCGAGTTCATTCCCTATACCGACAAGCCCATCCGCTGGCACACGGACGGCTACTACAACCCGCCCGAGCGCACGGTGCGCGGCCTGCTGCTTCACTGCGTGCAGCGCGCCGAGGCGGTCGGCGAGAACCAGCTGCTCGATCACGAACTGGCCTACATCCTGCTGCGCGACGAGAACCCGGACCACATCCGCGCACTTTCGCACGTGAGCGCCATGACCATTCCGGCACGACTCGACGACAACGGCGTGGCGCGCGCCGCGCAGCCGGGGCCGGTGTTCTCGGTCGATGCGGCAGGCTTCCTGCACATGCGCTACACCGCCCGTACCGTGAGCATCGAGTGGGCGGCGGATGCAGCGACGCAGGCGGCCGTGGCGGCGCTCACGCGCATCCTCGCGGCGCCGACGCCATGGACGCTGCACGGCCTGCTCGAGCCCGGCATGGGCCTCGTATGCAACAACGTGCTGCATGATCGTTCCGGATTTGCCGAGTCGGCGCAGCGCCGTCGCCTGCTCTACCGGGCGCGCTACCACGAGCGCGTCGCGTCGCCCGGGCGAGGCGGCGCCTGAGGCTATAATTGCGGCTTCCGAAGAGGCCGCACGTGAGCGCACTGACCCCCGAACTGGAACGCAAGCTGGGCATGGCCGTCGAGCGCATGCCGGCGTTTCCGCGCAGCGTGCAGAAGATCCTCGAGCTGACGCGCAACATCAACTGCCTGCCCAAGGATCTCGTCGGCGTCGTCGAGAAGGATCCGGTGATGACCATGAAGATTCTCAAGGTCATCAATTCCGCCTACTACGCCCTGCCGCAGAAGATCACTTCGGTGAGCCAGTCGGTGGTTTACCTCGGCATCAACACCATCAAGAACCTCGCGCTCG
>CAYTFA010000225.1:0-4059 GCA_964436755.1 uncultured Rhodocyclaceae bacterium
CGCCACGTGATCCTGCCGCAGGCGCTGCGCATCGTGATTCCGCCGCTGACCTCGGAGTTCATGAACGTGTTCAAGAACTCCTCCCTGGCCTTCGCCATCGGCGTCATGGAGCTCACCTTCCAGGCGCGGCAGATGCAGGAGGATTCCGAGCAGGGCATCGAAACCTACCTTGCCGTGACGCTGCTGTATTTCCTCTGCGCTTTCGCCGCCAATCGCGGCATGGCCTGGATCGAGGCGCGTTCGCGCGTGCCCGGCCTCATTGCCCGGAGCGGCTGACATGGGCGACTTCGACTTTTCGGTCTGGGGCCCCAGCCTGCCGTTCATCCGCGACGGCCTGCTCTTCAGCCTGCGCCTGACGCTGGTGGCGATGAGCGGCGGCATCGTGCTCGGCACCCTGCTGGCCCTGGGCCGCCTGTCGCACCTGCGGCTGCTCTCGCTCGCGGCCGGCGCCTACGTCGACACCCTGCGTTCCATCCCGCTGGTGATGGTGATCCTCTGGTTCTTCCTGATCATCCCCTTCCTCACGGGCACGCCGGTGGGTGCCGAGACCTCGGCCCTGTTCACCTTCACCGCGTTCGAGGCGGCCTTCTATTGCGAGATCATGCGTTCGGGCATCCAGAGCGTGCCGCGCAGTCAGGTGATGGCGGCGCAGGCTTTGGGGCTTTCGGATGTCCAGGCCATGCGCCACGTGGTGCTGCCGCAGGCGGTGCGCAACATGCTGCCAGTGCTGCTGACGCAGGGCATCGTGCTGTTCCAGGACACGTCGCTGGTGTACGCCATCGGCGCCAAGGACCTGCTCAAGGCCGCCGACGTGGTGGGCAAGAACTACAATCGGCCGGTGGAAATGATCGTGCTCTCGGCCCTCATCTACTTCGCCATCTGCTTCGCGCTCTCGCTGGCCGTGCGCCGGCTGCAGCGGCACGGGGCCCCTGGCGCGCTGAGATGATCGAAGTTGCCGACGTCTCCAAGTGGTTTGGCGCCACCCCGGTGCTGAAGTCCTGCTCGACCGCGGTGGCGAAGGGGGAGGTCGTCGTCGTCTGCGGTCCGTCGGGTTCGGGCAAATCCACGCTGATCAAGTGCATCAACGGCCTCGAACCCTTCCAGCAGGGGCGCATCAGCGTGGACGGCGTATCGGTGGGCGACCCGGCCACCGACCTGCCGCGGCTGCGTGCGCGGGTCGGCATGGTGTTCCAGCATTTCGAGCTGTTTCCGCACATGACGGTGCGCAGCAACCTGGCTCTGGCGCAGGTGCGCGTGCTCGGCCGCACGGCGGCGGAGGCCGACGCGCGCGGCATGGCATTGCTCGAGCGCGTCGGGCTGGCGGCCCATGCCGACAAGCATCCGGCCCAGCTGTCGGGCGGCCAGCAGCAGCGGGTGGCGATCGCCCGTGCGCTGGCGATGGACCCGGTGTGCATGCTGTTCGACGAGCCGACCTCAGCGCTCGACCCCGAGATGATCGGCGAGGTGCTCGACGTCATGAGCGGGCTGGCGGCCGACGGCATGACCATGATGGTGGTGACGCATGAAATGGGCTTCGCGCGGCGGGTGGCGCACCGCGTGCTGTTCATGGATGCCGGCGAAATCGTCGAGGACGCGCCGGCTGCGACCTTCTTCGCGGCGCCCGCGGCGGAACGCGCCCGGCTCTTCCTCTCGCGCATACTCCATCACTGATCGACACGATCAAAAACCGTGATCGTGCGCGGCTGTGCTGCCGTTATGATGCGGCCATGGACGCACGTACCGCCCCACGCCCCGAATCCGCCGACAAGGACCAGCCCCTGCGGGAGGACATCCGCCTGCTCGGGCGCCTGCTCGGCGACACCGTGCGCGAGCAGGAGGGCGAGGACCTGTTCGCCCGCATCGAGGAGATCCGCCGCCTCGCCCTGCGCTTCCATCGCGACCGCGATCCGGCGGCGCGCGACGAGATGGAGGCCCGGTTGCGCGCGCTGCCGCGCGAACGCGCCAACATGGTGGTGCGCGCCTTCAGCTTCTTCTCCCACCTCGCCAACATCGCCGAGGACCAGCACCACATCCGCCGCACTCGCGCCCATGCGCGGGCGGGATCCCCGCCGCGCGAGGGCAGCCTCGTCCATTCGCTGGCAAGGGCGCTCGACGCCGGATTGGGTGCGGAAAGGCTGGCGACGTTCTTCGCCGGCGCCCAGGTGCGCCCCGTGCTCACCGCGCATCCGACCGAGGTGCAGCGCAAGAGCATCCTCGACTGCCAGTGGAAGGTTGCGCGCCTGCTCGACGAGCGCGACCGCACCGAACTCTCGCCGGAGGAGCAGGCCGACCATGCCGAGGCGCTGCGTCGCGCCGTGCTGCGCCTGTGGCAGACGCGCATGCTGCGACGGCACAAGCTCTCGGTGATGGACGAGGTGAACAACGCCCTGTCCTTCTACGACACGACCTTCCTGCGCGAGCTGCCGCGCCTGTACAACGCGATGGAGGACCACCTGGCGGCCGCCGTGCCCGGCTGGGGGGCGGACGGCCGCGCCGAGCTGCCGCCCTTCCTCCGTCCCGGCTCGTGGATCGGCGGCGACCGTGACGGCAATCCCTACGTCACCGCCGAAGTGCTCCAGGCCGCGATGCGCGCGCAGAGCCGCAAGGCGGTGGGCTACCTGCTCGAGCAGTTGCACCAGCTCGGGGCCGAGCTGTCCACCACGACCTCGCTGATCTCGGTGCCGGACGTCGACCTGGTGCGCCTGGCCGATGCCTCGCCGGACCACAGTCCGCATCGCGCCGACGAGCCCTACCGGCGCGCGATCGCCGGCTTCTACGCACGTCTGGCCGCCACCGCGCTCCAGCTCGACGGCCTCGAGGCGCCGCGCCACGCCGTGGGGGCGGCCGAACCCTATGGCTCGGCCGCCGAACTGGGCGCCGACCTCGACGTTCTGCACCGTTCGCTGATCAGCCACAAGTGCGGCCTGCTGGGACGCGGACGCCTGCGCCGCCTGCGGCGTGCCGTGGCGCTGTTCGGCTTCCACCTGGCGCCGCTCGACCTGCGGCAGAACTCGGATGTGCACGCACGCACGGTGGCCGAACTGCTGGCCGTCGCGCGACCTGGCACCGACTACCTGGCGCTGGACGAGGAGCATCGCATCGCGCTGCTGCTCGACGAACTGTCTACGCCGCGCCCGCTGGCGGCGCCGGGCATTGCCTATTCGGAGGAAACCCGCGGCGAGCTGGCGATCTTCCGCACCGCGCTCAGCATCCACCAGCGCTACGGCCGCGGCGCGATCGAGAACGTGATCATCTCGAAGACCGACGGCGTCTCCGACGTGCTCGAGGTCGCCGTGCTGCTCAAGGAGGTCGGCCTGCTGCGGCCGCTCGAGCATGCGCTGGACGTCAACATCGTGCCGCTGTTCGAAACCATCGGCGACCTGGCGCGGGCCGGGACGATCATGGACCGGCTGCTGGCACTGCCGCTGTACAACCGCCTGCTCGGCTCGCGCGGCGGACTGCACGAAGTGATGCTCGGCTACTCCGACAGCAACAAGGACGGCGGCTTCCTGACCTCGGGCTGGGCGCTGTACCGCGCCGAAATCGCGCTGACCGAGGTGTTCGCGCGCCACGGCGTCACCCTGCGCCTCTTCCATGGCCGCGGCGGCAGCGTCGGGCGCGGCGGCGGCCCGAGCTACCAGGCCATCCTGGCGCAACCGCAGGGTGCCGTGCAGGGCCAGATCCGCATCACCGAGCAGGGCGAGGTGATCGCCTCGAAGTACGCCAATCCCGAGCTGGGCCGGCGCAACCTGGAAATCCTCGCCGCGGCGACGCTGGAGGCGACGCTGCTGCCGCACGAACACGATGCGCCGCGCCCGGAGTTCCTCGCTGCGATGGAGGAACTCTCGGCCACGGCCTTTGCCGCCTACCGCGCGCTGGTTTACGAAACGCCCGGCTTCGAACGCTACTTCTGGGAATCGACCGTCATCTCCGAGATCGCGGCGCTCAACATCGGCAGCCGGCCCGCCTCGCGCAAGAAGACCACCGCGATCGAGGACCTGCGCGCCATCCCCTGGGTGTTTTCCTGGGCGCAATGCCGCCTGATGCTGCCCGGCTGGT
>CAYTFA010000226.1:0-4027 GCA_964436755.1 uncultured Rhodocyclaceae bacterium
CGTAGCCGGGGGCGTCGGGATACTCCGGGCCCATGGCCGAGATGCCGGCCCAGATCAGGTCCGGCTTGACGGCCGACAGGCTCTCGTAGTCGATGCCGAGCTGCTTGTAGCGCTTGGGCACGGTGTTGCAGCAGAAGACATCGGCATCGAGTTCGGTGATCAGGCGGCGCAGCACCTCCTGGCCTTTCGGGTCCTTGAGGTTGAGCGCGATGGCTTCCTTGCCGACGTTGGGCGCGATGAAATAGCTGCGCCGGTCGTCGTCGGCGACCTTGCCGCCGATGTAGCGGTTCGGGTCGCCGGGCAGGCCTTCGCCGCTGGGCGTGGACTCGATGCGGATCACGCGCCAGCCGAGCTGGGCGAAGCGCAGCGTGGCGTAGGGCAGCGACAGAGCTTGTTCCATCGACAGGATGGTTCTGCGTTTCACGCTATTCCGCCTTCCACGGCTTCCAGTAGCGCTTCGGCGTCTGGCCGTGCAGCGCGCGGTACACCTTTTCCGGCGTGAAGGGCAGCTCGAAGATGCGCGTGCCGGTGGCATTGGCAATGGCGTTGGCGGTGGCCGCCGCCATGCAGATCGCCGGCGCCTCGCCGACGCCCTTGGCGCCCTGCGGGCCTTCGCCGTCCATCGATTCGATGAAGCTGATGTCCATTTCCGGGATCTCGGGCGCGGTGACCAGCTTGTAGTCGCGGAAGTTGGGGTTCTTCATCACCCCGTTCTCGATCATCAGGTCCTCGGTCAGCGCATAGCCCTGGCCCATGACGATGCCGCCCTCGATCTGGCCTTCGATGCCCAGCCGGTTGAGAACGCGGCCGACGTCGTGGGCACCGTAGACCTTGAGCAGGCGCACGATGCCGGTCTCCGTATCGACCTCGATCTCGACCACCTGCGTGGCCCATGCGTATGCGGCCGAGACGTCGCCCTTGAAGCCCTTGTCCTGGTGCACGCTGGGCGGCTCGTAGTAGAAGGTGGTCATCACCAGCTCGGCCTTGTCCTGGAAGTGCAGGTTGCGCAGCAGCTTGGAGAGTTCGACGAGGGCTTCGCCGGTAGCGCCGCGCACGACGTGCCCGCCGCGCAGGTCAAGTTCGTCTTCGGCGCATTCGAACTTCTTGGCTGCGATGGCAAGAATCTTGCCCTTGGCCTTGCGCGCAGCGCCGATGGCCGAATTGCCTGCGATGAACGTGGTGCGGCTGGCATGTACACCGACGTCCCACGGCGTGATTGCCGTATCGTTGTTGACCACCGTGACGGCCGTGATCGGCAGGCCGAGCTCCTCGCAAACGAGCTGCGAGAGGACTGTCTCGGAGCCCTGACCGATTTCCGAGGCGCCGGTGATGAGCGTCACGTTGGCGAAATCGTCCATCTTGAGGATGGTGCCGCAGCCGTCGGAAGGATAGATCTTGGCGCCGCCGCCAACGTGGAGCATCGAGGCCATGCCGATGCCGCGCTTGATGGTGCCGGGCTTGGCGCGATTGGCCTTGTTTTCGGCGTACTTGCGCGAAAAGTCGCTTCTGGCGCCGGCGGTACGCAGGCAGTCCTTGAAGCCGCAACTCTTGAAGTGCATGCCCTGCCCGGTGACTTCGCCGGAATCCTGCGCATTCTTCATCCTGAATTCGAGCGGATCCATGCCGATGGCCTCGGCCAGCATGTCCATGTGCTGCTCGACGGCAAAGGTGGCCTGCAGGTTGCCGTAGCCGCGGAACGAACCTGCATACGGATTGTTGGTATATACGGCCGCCGTGTGGTAGTCGCAATGCGGCACGCGGTACAGGGAGGAGAAGGTCTGCATCATGACGAAGGGCGTGGTCGCACCCCATGAGGTGTAGGCCCCGTTGTCGTGCAGCGTATGCACCTGGCGGAAGGTGAGGGTGCCATCCTTCTTGCAGCCGCTGCGCAGCGTCTCGAGGACGGGTTGGCGCGTCGGAGAGGCGAGAAACTCCTCTTCGCGCGTGAATACCATCTTCACCGGCCGCTTGGCCGCGCGGGCCAGGTAGAGGCAGATCACTTCGAAGGGATAGATGTCGAGCTTGGAACCGAAGCCGCCGCCGATCGGCGGCTGGATGATGCGGATGCGCGCCGGGTCGATGTTGAGGTACTCAGCGAACTCGCGCTTGTGCAGGAAGGGTACCTGGGTGTTCGAGTGCATCAGCACGTTGCCGGACGCGTCGAACTCGGCAATCATGCCCGATACGCCCATGCAGCAATGCGTCACGTAGTGCAGGCGGAACGTGTCCTCCACGACCACGTCCGAATCGGCTTCGCCCTGGCTTACGTCGCCATGGGCATAGTCGAAGCGCATCGCGATGTTGTCGGACTTGCCACGGTGGGCAATCGAGGTGCCCTGCTTGAGGTGCAGGTGGGTGCCGTCGGCGCCGTGCGGCTCGGGGTGGATCAGGACGGCATCGGGCTTGATCGAGTCTTCGGGGTTGGAGATCACCGGAAGATCTTCGTATTCGACCTTGATGAGTTTCAGTGCGGCCTCGGCAATTTCCTCCGATTCGGCCGCGACAGCGGCAATTTCGTCGCGCTGGCTGCGCACGCGGCCGACCTTGAGCGGGAAGTGGTCTTTGGCAACGCCGATCGGACGTTGGTCGGGCACGTCGGCCGCAGTGAGGACGACATGTACGCCCGGCAGTGCCCTGGCCGCCGAGGTGTCGATGGATTTGATCAGCGCGTGAATGCGCGCCGAGCGCAGGATGCGCCCGTACAACTGGCCGGAGACATTGATGTCGTGGATGTAGCGGGTCTTGCCGCTGGCCTTTTCGGGCGCATCCATCTTCGGGATGCGCTTGCCGATCAGCGTATCCGGCTGGATAACGCGATGCTTCTTCTCGGCGACGGTCATTTTGCGTCCTCCATGGCGCCGCAGGCGACCACGGCGTCGACGATCTTCTTGTAGCCCGTGCAGCGGCAGAGGTTGCCCTCGAGTCCGCGCTTGACGCAGGCATCATCGGGGTGCGGGTGCTTGTGCAGGACGTGGTCGGCCTGCATCATCATCCCTGGCGTGCAGAAGCCACACTGGACCGCGCCGTGCTCGACGAAGGCATCGCGCAGCCTTTCCCCCTGCGGCTCGGCGGTCAGCCCCTCGACGGTCGTTACCTTGCGGCCGTCGCAATCGACGGCGAACATCAGGCAGGAATTGACGGAGACGCCATCGACCTGGACCGTGCAGGCACCGCATTCGCCTTCGCCGCATCCGTACTTGGTGCCGGTCAGGCCGACGACATCGCGCAGCATGTCGAGGGCATTCATGGTCACATCCACCATGACCCTGCGCTTGACCCCGTTGAGGGTGAATTCGATTTCGTGCTTAACCCCGGACATTTTCCAGAACCCTCTTGGTCATGTTGTGGATCATTTCCTTGCGATACCAGGCCGTGGCGCGGACGTCGTCGATGGGGCTGACCTCATCGCGCGCCGCCTGTGCCGCTGCGGCAATCGTGGCTTCATCGAGCCGGCGCCCCTCGAGTGCCTTTTCCGTCGCCTTGGCGCGCACCGGTGTCGGTGCCACGGCGCCGAAGGCAACGCGGACCTTGGTCATCACGCCGTTGGCCACATCGGCGGCAACGCCGATCGAAATCGCCGAAATGTCGAGCGCGGGCCGCGTCCCGTGCTTGTAGAAACGGGCAATCCGGTCGGGTCCGGGCAGCGGGATGCGAACGCCTGTAACGAGTTCGCAGAGCGACTTCCTGGTCTTGCCCGGTCCGACGAAGAATTCCGCCAGCGGCATGCAGTGCCGGTAGAGCTTCGCCTCCGGCATCGACGCCAGCTCGACGCATGCGTCGAGAACAAGCAGCGGAATCAGGGTATCGCCTGCCGGGGACGCATTGCAGATGTTGCCGCCGATGGTTGCCGCATTGCGTATCTGGTCGCTGGCGAAATGGTCGCAGGCCTCTGCCAGCACGGGCAGCCGCTCCCGTACCAGCGGATGTTCCATGATTTCGGTGATCGTGCTCAGGGCACCGATGCGGATTTCATCGCCCTCCAGCGTGATGCCGGAGAGTTGCGGGATCCGACGGATGTTCATCAGCG
>CAYTFA010000227.1:0-4025 GCA_964436755.1 uncultured Rhodocyclaceae bacterium
GCGGAACGACTTGGGCGTCACGGCGCGCAGGGTATTCTCCGGGTCGAGGTGGTAATTCAGCCCGAGCCGCGGCGCAAACTGGCTGCCGGCCAGCGAGTGCCGCTCCCATAGGCCGCCCGCATTGACCACCCAGTTTTCGGCCAGTTTCCACTCGCCGCTGCCGAACACGCGGAGCGCGCTGGCCGCCGTCCCATCGTTGCTCGTGAACAGGAAGGGAGACCGGGCTTCCTCGCGCAAGACTTCCGCGCCGAACACCGTGCGCAGGTCGGGGCTGAGCCTGTCGCTGCGCTGGATCTCGAGGTTGTGGCGCAATCCCCTTCCGCCGAAATCGAAGGGGGCACGGATTGCCGTTATGGGGCCCGCGGCCGGGAACTGCTCTGCCACGAAGTTGGACCGGTAAAGTTCCTGGTCGATGCCGCCGGCGACGCGCAGCATCGAACCGCTGCCGAGATCGCGCGACCAATCCAGGCGGACGTATCCGTTGCGCCAGCCGTCGGTACGCTGCTTGTTGGTATCGCAACTACCGGGGCCCAGCAGCGTCACGCAAAGGGGCGACAGCGGAAACCCTTCGCCGAACGATTCGGTAGCAGCGCCGGCACTGATGCGAAGTTCGTCGCCAGCAACTGGTCGAAAGTCACCGCGAAAGGTCAGCTGAGAGCGCCTGCTGTCGTCATAGAGCGTGGGAAAGCCCGTGGTCATCCGGCGCGACATCGACAAGCGCATGTCGCCCGACTCGTCGCCCCAGCCGATGCGTGCGTAGTTGTCGTCGATGCCGCGGTCGCCGCGGGTGGCTGCCAGACTCACCCCATGACTATCGGCTGCCGACTTGGTGACGATGTTTACGACGCCAAGGAATGCGTTTGCGCCCTGGGAAGCCGAGTTTGAACCGCGCAGTACTTCGATACGTTCGATGTCGGCAAGCTCGATCGATGCCAGCCCGCGCTGCGTATCCCCGAGGTAGAAGCTCGAATAGACGGATCGGCCATCGACATACACCTGCATCCGCGCGCCGTAGATGTCGAGGGTCGCATGGTAGCCAGCGACCATGCTGCCGCCGTTGCGGCGCCGCACGTGGAAGCCTGGCACCAGGCGCAGCAGTTCCGCAACTTCGCGGGCACCGGACCGCCGGATCATGTCCGCATCGATGATGGTCACGGCGCCGGGCGTTTCCCTCAGCGGCTGCGCCAGCCGTGTCACGGACAACACCGGCGCCACGTCAGCCAGGTAGTCGCGCTCCGACAGCGCAGGAACCTCCGCCAGCGCCCTGCAAGCACCCCAGAGCAACAGCACCGGGAGGCAAAGCCGCAGCCCTACTTTGATCCGTTTTGAATATTCGCCCATCGTAGGCGGATTATAGGGTTGCGCGCCAGGTTCGGCGTTCAGCGGCGGCTGACCGTGGCAATTCCCGCGGTCACGAGGGCGGCGCCGGCGATCTGCGCCGCCGACATGGCCTCATCAAGCAGCAGCCAGGCAAAGAAGATGGTCAGCAGCGGTCCGATCATGCCGACGAGTGCCGCGCGGCCACTGCCGACACGGCGGATTGCCGCCGACTGGGCGAATACCGGCAGCACGGTGCAGAACACGCCCATCGCAGCGCCCAGCGCATATACCGGCCAGGGCTGGACGAGGGCCGCAACGGGCTCGCTGGCAAGGAAGTGGGCGGCGGTCGCCGTTGTCGACACCAGCATCGCCAGCGCGGTAAAGCGCGCCGCGCCGAGGCGGCCGATCATGCCGGCGCTACCGGAGAGGTAGAGCGCGTAGCTCACCGAAGAGGCGAAGACGAAGGCGGCGCCGACCCAAACCGCCGTCCGATCGCCGCCGGCGTCCAGGTCGTGGGCAAAGGCGGCGGCGATTCCGCCGTAGCACAGCGCCAGGGCCAGCGCCTCCCGTCGCGTCACTGCCTGCCCATGGACGACGGCGCCCAGCAGCAGGGTCAGCGTCGGATAGGTGAACAGGATCAGGCGTTCGAGTCCGGCCGAGATGTACTGCAGGCCGATGAAGTCGAGAATGCTGGCGCCATAGTAGCCAAGGGTTCCGAGCACGCCGACGGCAAGCCAGTCGCGAGCGGTGAGCCGTGCGGCGCCACGCGATGACGTGAAGCCGACCCAGAGGAAAAAGGGCAGCGCGAATGCCATACGCAGGGCGAGCAGGGTGACCGGGGCCACCCCGTAGGGATAGGCCAGCTTGACGAGGATGGCCTTGAACGAAAAACCGAAGGCGGCAACGACGGCGAGCGCAATGCCGGCCCCATGCCCGGCGCGCCTGCCGTCTGCCGTGGTCACCGGCGTCGGCCGCCGAGGATGGAGCCGAGCACCCCGCGCACGATCTCACGTCCGAGCGAGGAACCGATCGCGCGCACGGTGCTGGTGACGGCCGCTTCGACCACCGTCTGCCGGCCGCGCGGACGGCTGCCGCCACCGAGCACACCGCCCAGCGCATCGCCGATTCCGCCGAGCAGCCCGCCACCGGATTCCTGCTGCGGTGCCGGTGCCGTGCCGCTGGCACCGGTGTCGCCTGCCTGGGCGGGTGCCGCTGCCGGCGCCCCCTGCAGCTTCTCGTAGGCCGATTCGCGATCCAATGCCTTTTCGTAATGGCCGGCGACCGGCGACGCGGCGATCGCCGCACGGCGTTCCTCATCCGTAAGGGAGCCGATGCGCGAAACCGGCGGCATGACCAGCGCGCGCTGCACCACGGCCGGCCGGCCCTGCTCGTCGAGGAAGGACACCAGCGCCTCGCCGACGCCAAGCTCGGTGATCGCCGTCGCGGCATCGAAGGCCGGATTGGCGCGCAGGGTCTCCGCCGCGGCCTTGACCGCCTTCTGGTCGCGCGGCGTAAAGGCGCGCAGCGCATGCTGGACGCGATTGCCGAGTTGCCCGAGGACGGTATCGGGAATGTCGAGCGGGTTCTGCGTGACGAAGTAGACACCGACGCCCTTGGAGCGGATCAGGCGCACCACCTGTTCGACCTTTTCCAGCAATGCGGGCGGCGCCTCGTTGAAGAGCAGGTGCGCTTCGTCGAAGAAGAAGGCCAGCTTCGGCTTGGGCAGGTCGCCGGCCTCGGGCAGCCGCTCGAACAGTTCGGCCAGCAGCCAGAGCAGGAAGCAGGCATACAGGCGCGGCGCGTTCATCAGCTTTTCGGCGGCGAACACGTTGACCACGCCACGTCCGCCCTGGGTCTGCAGCAGGTCCTCGACGTCGAGCATCGGTTCGCCGAAGAACTTGGCCGCGCCCTGCTCTTCCAGCGTCAGCAGGCCGCGCTGGATGGCGCCGATGGAGGCCGCGGAGACGTTGCCGTACTTCGTCTTGTACTCGGCCGCATGCTCGCCGACATGCTGCGCCATGGCGCGCAGGTCTTTCAGGTCGAGCAGCAGCAGGCCCTGGTCGTCGGCGACCTTGAACACGATCTGCAGCACGCCCGCCTGGGTATCGTTGAGGTCGAGCAGCCGGGCCAGCAACAGCGGCCCCATGTCGGAAATCGTCGCCCGCACCGGGTGGCCGGCCTCGCCGAACACGTCCCAGAACACGACGGGGTTCGCCTGCCCGGCCCAGTCCTGGATGCCCAGCGCGTCGAGGCGCTTTTGCAGCTTCTCCGAGGCCATGCCCGCTGCGCCGAGCCCGGACAGATCGCCCTTGGCATCGGCGAGGAACACCGGAACCCCGGCCAGCGACAACTGTTCCGCCATGCGTTGCAGGGTCACGGTCTTGCCGGTCCCGGTGGCGCCGGTGACCAGGCCATGCCGGTTGGCAAGCGCCGCCAGCAGGGCAAGTTCGCTGTCGCCGCTCTTCGCGATGGGCAGGCTCTGGGTCATGGCTGGGACTCCGCGGATGCTAAAATTGCCGATTCTAAGTGCATTCGGGAAAGCGCCATGGCCGGACATTCCAAGTGGGCCAACATCCAGCATCGCAAGGGGCGTCAGGACGCCAAGCGAGGCAAGATATTCACCAAGCTGATCAAGGAAATCACCGTCGCGGCCAAGATGGGCGGCGGCGACCCCGGCGGCAATCCGCGGCTGCGCCTGGCGATCG
>CAYTFA010000228.1:0-3997 GCA_964436755.1 uncultured Rhodocyclaceae bacterium
AGCTCATGACCGCCTACCTCGCAACGCTGAAGTCGAAGGCGGACGTGAAGGTCAACCAGGCGAACCTGGACAAGAAGTAAACGAAACGGGGAGCGAATCGCTCCCCGTTCTTTTCCTGCCGGTGCGTCGTTGCGTTACTTCACCGGCGCGGCGCCCGGGGCTGCGGCGGCACCGCAGTTCTGCTTCTGCCACGTCGCGAGATCCTCGCGCTCCTTGCGGCGCGTGGCGTCGTCGACGTAGACCGTCTCGCCTTTCTCGTTCACGCGCACCATCGCGATCTGCTCGGCGGCGAGCTGGCGGATCTGGCCCTCGACGCGCGTGCACTGCTCGTTGCGCCGGGCCTGCTCGGCGCGCGCGGTCTCTTCCTTCTTTTCCTTTTCCGCCGCGTCCTTGGCCCGCTTCTTGAGCTCGAGGTCCTTGTTCGCCATGTCCTTCACGGCGTTCGGATTCGACGGCGGCGGCGCGCCCTGCACGATCTGCGTCTTCACGTCGCCGGGCGGCGGCTGGTCGGAATAGACGACGCGCCCGTTGGCGTCGGTCCACTTGTAGAGCGTGGCCGCCGCCGGCAGCGCAGCCGCGCACAGCGCGAGCGCGCACAGCGTGCGGAGGAGGCGCGGCGTGGCCGTGTGTTTGCGCATGGTGGCAGGCATCGTGACGTCTTTGGCGACGGCCCGGTGGCCGCCGCGTGGCTTCGAAACCATGACATCGGCACGGTACAGCGAAAGCTGATACCCCGTCAATAAACGATTGATTCCACGGGGGCAATTGCCGTTCCCGCGTTGCTGCTCGCGCTACGTAAAGTTGCATATGCGCCTTGGGACGATGCGGCGACGCGGGTATAATCGGTTTTTGCGCACTGGAGAAATTGCAATGCGTGTCGTCCGCAAAGCGCTGACCTTCGACGACGTCCTGCTCGTCCCCGCGCATTCCCTCGTCGTTCCCCGCGACGTCTCGCTCAAGACCCAGCTCACCCGCACCATCAGCCTTAACATACCCTTGATGTCCGCCGCCATGGACACCGTGACCGAGGGGCGGCTGGCCATCACCATCGCCCAGGAAGGTGGAATCGGCATCATCCACAAGAACATGAGCGCCGAACGTCAGGCTCACGAAGTGAGCATGGTCAAGAAATATGAAAGCGGTGTGATCAAAGAGCCTTTCACCGTGTCATCGGATGCCACCATCCGCGACGTTCTGGAGTTGACCCGCTCCAAGGGCATCTCCGGGGTGCCGGTGATAGACCGGGGCGACCTGGTTGGCATTGTCACCAGCCGCGATCTCCGCTTTGAGACCCGGCTTGATGAGCCCGTATCCAAAGCCATGACGCCCAGGCACAAGCTCATCACCGTCAAGGAAGGGGCCAGCAAGGATGAGGCTATCCGCCTGCTGCATGAGCACCGGATCGAGAAGGTGCTGGTCGTCAACGAGCAGTTTCAGTTGCGGGGCATGATTACGGTCAAGGATATCCAGAAATCCCGCGATTACCCCCAGGCCTGCAAGGACGAGCAGGAACGGCTCAGGGTCGGCGCTGCCGTGGGGACGGGAACCGGGACGGCGGAGCGCGTAGCGGCGCTGGTGGCCGCCGGCGTCGATGTGATCGTCGTCGATACCGCGCATGGCCATTCCCAGGGCGTCCTGGATCGGGTCCGCTGGGTCAAGGAGCATTTTCCACAGATCCAGGTGATCGGCGGCAATATCGCCACGGGGGCCGCCGCGCTGGCGCTGGTCGAAGCCGGGGCGGACGCCGTCAAGGTCGGCATCGGGCCTGGCTCCATCTGCACGACCCGCATCGTTGCCGGGGTCGGCATTCCGCAAATTACCGCCGTGTCGAATGTCGCCGATGCGTTACGCGGTACGGGCGTGCCCCTGATTGCCGATGGCGGCATCCGCTTTTCGGGTGATGTCGCCAAGGCGCTGGCGGCGGGCGCGTATGCCGTTATGCTGGGCGGGCTGTTCGCCGGCACCGAGGAAGCGCCCGGCGAGGTGGAGCTGTATCAGGGCCGCTCCTATAAATCCTACCGGGGCATGGGTTCGCTGGGCGCCATGTCGCAATCGCAAGGGTCCAGCGACCGCTACTTTCAGGAAAGCACCGAAGCCGAGAAGCTGGTTCCTGAAGGCATCGAGGGGCGCGTACCTTACAAAGGCAGCATGGTCTCCATCCTGCATCAACTCGTGGGCGGCGTGCGATCGGCGATGGGCTATACCGGCTGCCAGACCATCGAGGACATGCGCAACCAGGCCGGCTTTGTCCGCGTCACCTCAGCCGGGATGCGCGAGAGCCATGTCCACGACGTCACCATCACCAAGGAAGCGCCCAATTATTCCAGAGACTGAAGCGTAAGCAGGGGTAGACGTGGCCTGGGCTTCGTCCACCCCGTTCGGAGTGGGTCAGGCCGGCCCCGTCATGCGCAATGAGAACCAGCCCCATGCAAAACATCCATGCCCACAGGATACTCATCCTGGATTTCGGTTCGCAGTACACTCAACTCATTGCCCGCCGGGTGCGCGAGATCGGCGTGTATTGCGAGATTCACCCATGGGACTGCAACGCAGATTACCTCCGGGAATTCGCCCCGCGTGGCGTCATTCTTTCCGGCGGCCCGGAGACGGTCGTCGCTACGGACTCGCCGCGTGCGCCGGATTTGGTCTTCACCCTCGGCGTTCCCGTTTTGGGCATTTGCTACGGAATGCAGACGATGGCCGGGCAGCTGGGCGGCAAGGTCGAAGCCTGCGCCCATCGCGAGTTTGGCTATGCCCAGGTGCGGGCGCGGGGTCATTCGCGGTTGCTGGTCGATATCGAAGACCACACCTCACCGGAGGGTTACGGGTTGCTGGATGTGTGGATGAGCCATGGCGACCAGGTGACGGCGCTGCCTCCCGGCTTCAAGCGGATAGCCGCCACCGCCAGCGCGCCCATTGCCGGCATGGCCGATGAGGAGCGGCACTTCTACGGCTTGCAATTCCATCCTGAAGTCACGCATACGCGGCAGGGCCGGCGGCTGCTCAGCCGGTTTGTCGCAGAAATCTGCGGTTGCGCGGCGCTGTGGAACACCCGCAATATCATCGAAGACAGCATCACCACGCTACGGACCCGATTGGGCGGCGATGCGGTCATCCTGGGGCTGTCGGGCGGAGTGGATTCGTCAGTCGTCGCCGCCCTGCTGCACCGGGCGATCGGCGATCGCCTGACCTGCGTCTTTGTCGATACGGGGCTGTTGCGGCAGGATGAGGGCGATCAGGTCATGGCGACTTTCGCCCGGCACATGGGCGTGCGCGTGATTCGGGTTGACGCCGAAGCGCGCTATCTCGCAGCGCTGTCGGGCGTCAGCGATCCCGAGCAGAAACGCAAGATCATCGGCCGGCTGTTCGTGGAGATCTTCGACGAGGAAGCCGGCAAGCTGGTGGACGCCCGCTGGCTGGCCCAGGGCACCATCTACCCGGATGTCATCGAGTCTGCCGGTTCCAAAACCGGCAAGGCCCACGTCATCAAATCCCACCATAACGTCGGGGGCCTGCCAGAGCACATGCAGCTCAAGCTCGTCGAGCCCCTGCGCGAACTGTTCAAGGACGAGGTGCGCCAGATGGGGCTGGAGCTGGGTTTGCCCGCCGACATGATCAACCGGCATCCTTTCCCCGGCCCTGGGCTTGGCGTGCGGATACTCGGCGAAGTCAAAAAAGCCTATGCCGATCTGCTGCGTCGGGCGGACGCCATCTTCATCGAAGAACTGTACCGGCATGATCTCTACAGCAAGACCAGTCAGGCCTTCGCTGTTTTTCTGCCAGTAAAGTCCGTGGGCGTGATGGGCGACGGCCGCCGTTACGATTACGTCATCGCCCTGCGCGCCGTGGAAACCATCGACTTCATGACGGCCCGCTGGGCGCATTTGCCCTATGAATTTCTTGATCTCGTCTCGCGGCGCATCATCAATGAAGTACCCGGCATCTCGCGGGTGACCTACGACATTTCGGGAAAGCCGCCCGCCACGATTGAGTGGGA
>CAYTFA010000229.1:0-3988 GCA_964436755.1 uncultured Rhodocyclaceae bacterium
CAGCTGGCGCACCTGATGCTCTGAGGGGTCAGGCCGGCGGGGCCGGGATGGAAAGGGTAAACGCCACGCCGGGCTCCACTGGGGCCAGGCGGAGGCTGCCACCGTGGGCCTCGGCAATCGAGCGGCTTATCGCGAGGCCCAGGCCGAGACCGTCGGGCTTGGTGGAATAGAACGGGGCGAAGATCTGCCCGGTGGCGGACGGTTCGATGCCGGGGCCGCGGTCCGAAAAGGCGAACTCGGCCTCACCCGTGGCGGTTTCGCGGACCGCGATGTCGAGGACGCGCCGCTCCTGCGGCAGCCCGCGCATCGCGTCGATGGCGTTGCGGCCGAGATTGACCAGCACCTGGACGACGAGGATGCGGTCGACGTCGAGCACGCGCGCGGGTGCCTCGTGCGGTTCGTCGACGGCGATCCCCGCATCCTCGAACGCCGGCTGCAGCAGGGCCAGGGCCTCCGCCACCAGTCCGCGCGGATCGCAGGTCACCGGGTGCGGGCGGCGCTGGCGCACGAAGTCGCGCAGGCGCTCGAGGGTGGAGGCGGCCCGCACCGCCTGCGCATGGCATTTGCCCAGCACGGCGCCGATTTCGGCGAGGTCGGGCCGCGGCTCGCGCAGCAGGCGCTGGCAGGCGTCGGTATAGGTGGCGATCACCATCAGCGGCTGGTTGATCTCGTGCGCCAGGGTGGATGCCGTCTCGGCCAGCGTCGCCAGGCGGGCGGATTCGTGCATCACCTCCAGATGGCGCTCGCGCATGCGCTCGGCCGTCTTTTGCGCGGTGACGTCCGTGAGGACCTTGAGCCGGACGTTGGGATTGGAGCCCCAGGGGATGGGCCCGTCCTGCAGCTGGTACCAGCGGCCTTCCCCGGAGTCGCGCACCAGGTGGGGCGAAAATCCGCCAGGCACGGGAGCGTCGTCCTCCGCCTCGCGTTCGAAGCGGGCCTCGAACGCGCGCGGACTCGTCGCGCCGGGAAACAGGCGGCGCATGCTCGGGTTGGCATACACGATCCGGTCTCGCGCCGCATCCGCCACATACACCGAGGGGTGCATTTCCTCGAGCACACGGTACAGTCGCTCGTCGGCCTGCCGCAGCGCCCGCGCGAGGTGTGCCGTCGCCCAGGCAAAGGCGGCCAGGCCCCCCAGCATTTCCATGGCTTCGAGACCGTAATACGCCGGATCGCTGTAGAAATGGCCGCTGCCGAAACTTGCGAGCCAGATCAGGCTTGCCAGTACCGCGAAGGCAAGGCCGGTCGCCATGCCGACCGTCCAGGAGGCGATGCCGACCGGCAGCAGGTAGAAGACGGCCAGCCGGATTTCGTAGCTGCTGGCCGCATCGGCAGCGGCGACCAGCGCGACCAGCGCCAGCGCCAAGACGCCGCCCGCGCGCGGACCAAGGCGGTCGATCAGGAGTCGGGGCGAAACTCGGGCCAAGGGAAGCTCACATCTCCAGTATTCGCGGGCCTGTCAGCCCGCCGTCGCAGCGAAACTAGGGTTTACCCCAGTTCCTTCCGTGCGTTCGAAGCCTAGACTCAAGCCGTAAGAAAAGTGCGAAACATGTAAGGAAAGCACAGCATGGGCAGCAATCGTATCCTGATCTACGATACCGAGGGCACCCTCGGGCGGCGCCTGCCGGCGGAGCTGGCAAAGTGCGGGGTGGAAGCGCTCTGGTGCGGCCACCTGGCGACGGCGCAGGCCATGCTCGAACAGGGGGGCGCCAACGTGCTGCTCGCCCTGCCGTGCGTGGACGGTCGCGGCATCGACCTCGTTGCCTGGGTTCGCGAACGGGGCCTGGATACGCCGGTGCTGGTGGCCACTCCCGCTGAGGAACTCGAGCTTCGCGTCAAGGCGCTCGACCTGGGTGCCTGCGATTACCTGGTCCAGCCCTTCGACGCCGTCGAGCTGGTCGCGCGCATCGAGACGGTGCAAATGCGCGGCGTCGCCCTCGGCCGCCGCATGGTGCAGCGCGGGCGCCTCACGCTCGATGTCGAAGTCGGCCATCTCGGCGACGGGGTCCGGTCGACGCGGCTGACGCGCACGGAGCGCCAGTTGTTCTCGGTGCTGATGGAGCATCGCGACCGGCCGGTGTCCAAGCGCCGGCTCAAGGATGCCCTGGGCGCGAGCGCCGAACTTACCGACAACGCGGTGGAGGTGACCATCCACCGCCTGCGCGCCAAGGCGCGCGACGTCGGCCTCAACATCCGCACCTACCGCGGTTTCGGCTACCAGCTCGAAGGGACCTGAGCGGCGCCCCGCGCCAGCTACTCGAGCCAGCGCCGGCGCCAGAAGATCACGCTGAGAGTCGTTGCCACCGTCGCCATCAGGCCGATCGCGATGGCGAAGCCCGCGGGCAGGTCGAGCAGCGGCATGGCCTTGAAGTTCATGCCGAAGATGCCTGAGATCAGCGTCGCTGGCATGAAGATGATGGCCACCACGGTGAGCGCGCGAACCTCCTGGTTGACCCGGTTGCTCACCGCCGAAAGGTAGATGTCGAGCATGCCGGCGATCACGTCGCGGTTGGCCTCCAGCGACTCGATGGCGTGCACCGTGTGGTCGTACACATCGCGCAGGTAGGGACGCGTCTCCGGGCGGAAGAAGCGGTTGTCGTCGCGCGTCAGCGCGTTGATCACCTCGCGCAGCGGCCACACCGAGCGGCGCAGCGCCAGTGTCTCGCGCTTGAGGTGGTGCACCGCCTGCAGGGCGCCGGGCCGCGCGCGCTCGAGGATCTCGTCCTCGAGGTCCTCGGTGCGCTCGCCGATGTCCTCGAGGATGGTGAAGTAGCGGTCCACGATGGAATCGAGCAGCGAGTAGGCGAGGTAGTCGGCGCCGAGACGGCGGATCTGGCCGCGGTCCTGGCGCAGGCGCTCGCGCACCGGGTCGAAGCGGCCGCTGGGGCGCTCCTGGAAGCTCAGCACGAAGTTGGGGCCGAGGATCAGGCTGACCTGGTCGGAGGTGACCGTGCGCGGCTCGCCTTCGAGCTCGAAGAAGCGCGCGACGATGAACAGGTAGTCGC
This sequence comes from uncultured Rhodocyclaceae bacterium, assembly GCA_964436755.1. Lineage (GTDB taxonomy): Bacteria > Pseudomonadota > Gammaproteobacteria > Burkholderiales > Rhodocyclaceae > Sulfuritalea. The sequence goes on from CAYTFA010000229.1 coordinate 3,006, forward strand.
CGTAGTCGTCGACCTTGGGCCGCTGGTTGGTGTTGAGGATGTCCTCGATGACCAGCGGATGGAGGCGGAAGCGGCGCCCGATCTCGGCCAGCACCTCGGTGTCGTGCAGGCCATGCACGTTGAGCCAGACCACGGGCAGGCGCGGCGTGAAGCTGCGCGATTCCTCGACCGACGTGAAGCAGTATTCGGCGATCTCGGTCTCACCGTACTCGACCAGGGTGATCGTCGGCGCCTCGGTCTTGCGCTCGCCGACGTGGACCAGGGTGCCGGGGGCAAGCCCGACCTTGACGGCCTGCGAGGCATGGCGCGGGCGATGCACCCGCGGGCGGTTCGGCTTGGGGCTCCGGCTCGGCATGGCGGTCGGCTCCGGCGGGGTGAAAGGCGCTATCATACCGGCGGCCCGAAAGCCCGCGCCGGCGCGCGCGGACGTGGCCTTCACAGCAACAACAGGCAAGGCGGCACGGCGCGCTGCGCGCGCGTACCCATTTGCCGGAACGGGAGAAACATGGCGCTCACCATTGGAGTTCCGCGGGAGGTCTTGGCCGGCGAAAAGCGCGTGGCCACGGTGCCCGAGGTCGTCGAGAAACTCATCAAGCTGGGCTTTGCCGTCGCCGTCGAATCCGGCGCGGGCGAAGCCGCCAACTGCAACGACGACGCCTATCGCGCCGCTGGGGCGACGGTCATCGACGGCGCAGCCGCGCTGTGGGCCGCGTCCGACATCGTGTTCAAGGTGGGTGTGCCCACGGCGGCCGAAGTCGGCCTGATGCGCGAGGGCGGCACCCTGATCGGTTTCGTCTGGCCGGCACAGAACTCCGAGCTGATGCAGCAGCTGGCGGCGAAGAAGGCCACGGTGCTGGCCATCGACGCCCTGCCGCGCCAGCTCTCGCGCGCCCAGAAGATGGACGCGCTGACTTCGCAGGCCGGCGTTGCCGGCTACCGCGCCGTGATCGAGGCGGCCAACGCCTTCGGCCGCTTCTTCAACG
>CAYTFA010000230.1:0-3987 GCA_964436755.1 uncultured Rhodocyclaceae bacterium
GATGCGCTGCAGATCGCGCGCGACAACCCGGGGCGCGAGGTGGTGTTCTTCGCCATCGGCTTCGAGACCACGACGCCGCCCACCGCCGTGGCGATCCAGCAGGCCCAGGCCGAAGGGCTGAAGAACTTCAGCGTGCTCTGCTGCCATGTGCTGACGCCCTCGGCGATCAGCAACATCCTCGAATCGCCCGAGGTGCGTCAGTGGGGGACGGTGCCGCTCGATGGTTTCATCGGTCCGGCCCACGTGTCGACGGTGATCGGCAGCCGACCCTACGAGTTCTTCGCCGAGGAATACCGCAAGCCGGTGGTCATCGCGGGTTTCGAGCCGCTGGACGTGATGCAGGCCATCCTGATGCTGGTGCGGCAGGTGAACGAGGGCCGTGCGGAAGTGGAGAACGAGTTTTCGCGTGCCGTGACACGCGACGGCAACCTCAAGGCGCAGGACCGCGTCGCCGAGGTGTTCGAACTGCGGCGCAGCTTCGAGTGGCGCGGCCTGTCGGAAGTGCCGTACTCGGCGTTGCGGATTCGCGCCCGCTATGCCGAGTTCGACGCCGAACGGCGCTTCAAGCTCGAATACACTCCGGTGCCCGACAACAAGGCGTGCGAATGCGGGGCGATCCTGCGCGGCGTCAAGCGGCCGCAGGACTGCAAGCTGTTCGGTACGGTATGCACGCCCGAAAATCCGATCGGGTCGTGCATGGTGAGTTCGGAAGGCGCCTGCGCGGCGCATTACAGCTACGGGCGCTACAAGGATGCGGCGTGACATGGATGTGAACGCGACCATTCATGCCTTTGTGCGAACTATCCCCTCCGGCAGGCTGTGATTGTGATTGCAAACCAGAAAGCGATGCGAGACACATGGGTGAAGTGAAGCGCGGCTACGTGCGGCCGCTGGACCTGAAGCAGGGCCGTGTGGACATGAGCCATGGCTCGGGCGGGCGGGCGATGGTGCAACTGATTTCTGAGCTGTTCGCCAGGCACTTGGGCAATGACTACCTCGGGCAGGGCAATGACGGCGCCGTACTGCCGGCACCCACCGTCAATGGCAAGCCCGGCCGGCTGGTGATGGCCACCGACAGCCACGTCGTTTCGCCGCTGTTCTTCCCCGGCGGCGACATCGGCTGCCTTTCGGTGCATGGCACGGTCAATGACGTCGCGGTCATGGGGGCGACGCCGCTTTACCTCGCCGCCGGCTTCATCCTCGAAGAAGGCTTCCCGCTCGCGGACCTGGCGCGCATCGTCGAGTCCATGGCACACGCGGCGAAGGAGGCCGGCGTGCCCGTGGTGACCGGCGATACCAAGGTGGTCGAGCGCGGCAAGGGCGACGGCATTTTCATCACCACCACGGGCGTCGGCGTACTGGCCGACGGCATGAACCTTGGTGGCGAGCTGGCGCGACCCGGCGACGTGATCCTCGTGTCCGGCAGCCTGGGCGACCACGGCGTGGCGATCATGAGCCAGCGCGAGAACCTGAGTTTCGAGGCGCCGATCGAATCCGATACGGCGGCACTGAACGGACTGATCTCCGCCATGATGGCCACTGGCGCGGGCCTGCGCTGCCTGCGCGACCCGACCCGCGGCGGCCTGGCGGCGACGCTCAACGAAATCGCGACCCAGTCCGGCGTCGGCATGATGCTCTACGAGAAGGCGATCCCGGTGAAGCCCGTGGTGGCGGCCGCCTGCGAATTCCTCGGGCTCGATCCGCTCTACGTCGCCAACGAAGGCAAGCTGGTCGTGGTCTGCAATGCGCTCGATGGTGAGCTGGTGCTGAATGCCATGCGCGCCCATCCGCTGGGGCGCGATGCCTGCTTCATCGGCGACGTAATCGCCGACGACCACCACTTCGTGCAAATGACCACGGCCTTCGGTGGCAAGCGCGTGGTCGATTGGCTGGCGGGCGACCAGCTGCCGCGAATTTGCTGATGCCAAGTATTCCATGAGAATTCTGCTGCTGACCCATGCCTTCAACAGCCTGACGCAGCGGCTCGGTGCCGAGCTGCAGCAGCGCGGTCACGAGATCTCGATCGAATTCGACATCGCCGACAGCGTGGCCGAGGAGGCAGTGGCGTTGTTCAAGCCCGATCTGCTCATCGCCCCTTACCTGCGGCGGGCGATTCCGGAGTCGATCTGGCGGCAGCACGTCTGCCTCGTGGTTCATCCCGGCATCGTCGGCGACCGCGGGCCTTCGGCGCTCGACTGGGCCCTGCAGGACGGCGAGGCGAACTGGGGCGTGACGGTGCTGCAAGCCGAAGCCGAGATGGATGCCGGTCCGGTGTGGGCCACGGTCGAGTTTCCCCTGCGCACAGCGAAGAAATCCAGCATCTATCGCAGTGAAGTGACTCAGGCCGCTGTGGCGGCGGTGCTGGCCGCGGTAGGCCAGTTCCTCGCCGGCGCGGCGCCGACCCCTCTGGCCGATTGGCGCGATGCCAGCGGCCGCTTGCGGCCGTTGATGAAGCAGTCCGATCGTGCCGTCGACTGGCAGCGGGATGATTCGGCGACCGTGCTGCGCAAGATCAATGCCGCCGACGGATTTCCCGGAGTGGCCGACGCGTTGTTCGGGGTTCCCTGCCACATCTACGATGCCTGGGCCGAAACGCGCATCACTGCACCGCAGGCGATGCCTGGGGATGTCATCGCTCGGCGCGAAACCGCCATCCTGCGGCGTACCTGCGATGGTGCGGTGTGGATCGGGCACGCCAAGCGCGAGGGCAGCTTCAAGCTGCCGGTCGCTGTGGCGTTCGCTGGCGAAGTGGCCAAGCTGCCGGAGGCGCCGCTCGATGGCTGGTGGCGCGCCGACCATACGACCTGGCAGGACATCGCATGGGAGGAGGACGGCACCGTCGGCTTCCTCTCCTTCGAGTTCTATAACGGCGCGATGTCGACCGCGCAGTGCCGGCGCCTGCGCCAGGCGCTGGCCTGGTCGAAGACGCGGCCCGTGCGTGTGATCGTCTTGCAGGGCGGCGCGGATTTCTGGTCCAATGGCATCCACCTCAACGTCATCGAAGCCGCGAGTTTGGGTGATGGCTCGCCGGCCGACGAGTCCTGGGAGAACATCAACGCCATGGACGACCTGGCGCTGGAGTTGATCGAGACGGCGGGCCAGATTACCGTGGCGGCCCTGGCGGGCAATGCCGGGGCGGGCGGTTGCTTCCTGGCGCGCGCAGCGGACCTGCTGTGGACTCGCGATGGGGTGATGCTGAATCCGCACTACAAGAACATGGGCAACCTCTACGGCTCGGAATACTGGACCTACCTGCTGCCGCAGCGCGTCGGCGAGCGGGGCGCGCTCGAAATCATGCGCAACCGGCAGCCGCTAACGGCGCGTGGCGCCGTGGATATCGGTTTCGCCGACGCCTGCCTCGCAGGCGAGCCGGCCGCCTTCCGCATCGACGTCGCGCGCCGTGCGATGGAGCTCGCCGACTCGCCCGACCTCGAGCAGACGCTCGCCGCCAAGCGTGACCGCCGGGCCGCCGACGAGGCCGCCAAGCCACTGGCGGCCTATCGCGACGAGGAGCTCGCCCACATGCGGCGCAACTTCTACGGCTTCGACCCGAGCTACCACGTGGCTCGCCACCACTTCGTACGCAAGTCGCCGGCATCGTGGACGCCGCGCCATTTGGCGCGCCATCGCGATCTGGGCTGGATGGCCGGCACATGAAGCCGGCGACCCAGGTATCGGTGCTCGTCGTCGACGACGAACCTCGCTCGCTCGAAGCGTTGCGGCGCACGCTGGAGGAAAGTTTCACGGTGTTCACGGCGCAGTCGGCCGAGGAAGGCGAGGCGATCATGGCGCGCGAGTTCGTCCATATCGTCCTTTCCGACCAGCGCATGCCCGGCATGCACGGCGTCGAATTCCTGCGGCGCGTGCGCAGCCACTGGTCCGACACGGTGCGCATCATCCTGTCCGGTTACACCGATGCCGAGGACATCATTGCCGGCATCAACGAGGCCGGCATCTGGCAATACCTGCTCAAGCCCTGGCATCCTG
>CAYTFA010000231.1:0-3983 GCA_964436755.1 uncultured Rhodocyclaceae bacterium
TTGAATGCCGCCTGGGGTGTGAGGTACGCCAGGTCGGCTGCCAGCACTAGGCCGATGGACCCGCCGGTGACGACACCATGCACGGCAGCGACCACCGGTTGCGGAAGATCGATGAGTGCGAGGATTGCCTGGTTGAGCCTGCCGACGAGGGCCGACGAGTAACCGAGGAGGTCGCCGTCGCGTTCGCGGCGAAAGCGGCGCATGTCGCCCCCGATCGAGAATGCCGGCCCCTCGGCGGCAAGGACCATCACCTTGCACCCGCCGCGACGGCTGACGTCAGCCAGCGCCCGCATAAGGTCGTCGAGCAGTTCCGGCACGAGCGCGTTGTGCATGCCGGGCCGGGCCAGCGTGAGCCGCTCCACCCCGGGCGCGGGAGAATCGGAACGGACCAGCGCCATGAAAGCCTACAGGTAGCCCAGGCGCTCCGCCTGCTCCTGCAGGCCGGCGCGGAAATCCGGATGGGCGATCGAGGTCAGCAGGCGCGCCCGCTCGTTGATCGGTGCGCCGCGCAGGCGCACGGCCCCGTACTCGGTGACGATGAAATCCACGTTGGACCGATGCAGCGTAACCGCCGCACCGGGCGTCAGGGTGGGCACGATCTTCGAAATCGTCTTGCGCGAACCGTCGGCCTGCTTCACCTCGGCCGTCGAGTAGAGCGCGATGAAGGACTTGCCGCCCTCCGACATCTGCGCGCCAATGGCGGTATCCGACTGGCCACCGGTGCCCGAGTACTGGCGATGGCCGATCGACTCGGAGCAGACCTGGCCGGTGAGGTCCACCTCGAGCGTGGTATTGATGGATACCTGCTTGTGGTTGTGGGCGATCACCCAGGGGTTGTTAACCCAGGTGCCCCGCATCAGTACCAGGCCAGGGTGGCGGTCGAGGAAGTCGTAGAGCTTGCGCGTACCCAGGGCGAAAGCCGCCACCATCTTGCCGCGCAGCATGCCTTTGTCGAGGCTGCGCGGCCCGCGCGCGATCACCCCGGCTTCGAACAGGTCCACCATGCCGTCGGTCAGCATTTCGGTATGGATCGCCAGGTCCTTCTTCTGCAGCAGTTCGCCCGCCACCGCGTTCGGGATGCCGCCGATGCCGAGCTGTATCGTCGAGCCGTCCTCGATGTGCCCGGCAATGAAGTCGCCGATGCGCCGGTCGCGCTCCTCGGTCTCGGGCGACGGCAGCTCGAACGGCGTCATCGAGTGCTCGACCAGGTAATCGACCTGATCGAGATGAATCACGGTGTCGCCGGCAACATAGGGTACCTGGTCGTTGACCTCGAGGATCACCAGGTCGGCCGCCTCCATCAGTTCGCGTTCATACACCACGGAAAAGGCCAGCGCCACGTAGCCATGCCGGTCCGGCGGCGTGCAGGTACCGACGAAGACCGTCGGCTTGCGGAACAGGATGCGGTCGGTTGCCGCCGAATGGAGGTGGTTCGGCACGTAGGTGGACGTGTGCGCCTCGATCGCGGCCTTGCGGATGTTGGCTGAGAAGAACCAGGCGTGGTGCTCGAAGTGGCCGCGCATTGCCGGTTCCATGAACCACTTGAAGGGCCGCATCGGCAGGCAGGTGCAAACCGCCACGTTACTCACGCGATCGGCGATGGTGTGCAGGCGGTCGAGCAGGCCGTTTGGCTCCGCAGCACCGAGCGCGCTGACGATGCAATCGTTGGACTTGATCTTGTCGAGCGCCGCCTCGATGCTGATCAGTTTGCTCTTGTAGTCGTAGGTGCTCGCCATAGCCGTCTTCCCGCAAGAATCCCGGCCGCCGGCCGGGCGGTGATTCAGTCCCCGCCCGCCTTCGCCAGTGCCCCGGCGCGCAGCTTGCCGACGATGCCGAACGGGAAGAAATACACCGAGAGCACGAAAAGCAGGCCAAGCCAGAACAACCAGCGGTCAGGGTGGAAAAGCGCACCGATCACGGGCAGGGTATCGATGTTGCCGTGGGCAAGCTTGAGCAGGTCCTGCAGGTAGCCCTGGGCAATGTTGAACACCGCCGAGCCGACGACGGCGCCGTACAGCGTCCCCATGCCGCCGATCACCACGATCAGCAGCACGTCGATCATGATGTCGAACGACAGCGTCGTGCCGGGGCCGTTGTAGCGCAGCCACAGCGCATAGAGCACCCCGGCCAGCGTGGCAAACACGGCGCCGAGCACCGACGATAGGCTGCGGTAGGTGACGTTGCGATAGCCGATCGCCTCGCTGCGGAAATCGTTGTCGCGGATCGCCATCAACACGCGGCCGAAGGGCGAGTTCACGATGCGCAGCATGACGAGGAAGAAGAAGCCGGAAAACAGCGTCACCATGTAGTAGGCAATCAGCTTGCCGTCCAGGCTGACACCGAGAAACTTCTCGTCGGAAAGCGAAAACGCCGGCGAAATCAGCTCCGGCACCTTGAAGTTGAGGCCGTCCTCGCCGCCGGTCCAGTTGGAGAGCTGCGAGGCGAGCGTCATGAAGGCGGCGGCAACGGCCAGCGTGATCATGGCGAAGAAGATGGCGCGCACCCGCAGCGAGAACAGGCTGATCAACAGGGCGAGCACCACAATAGCGCAACCCCGGCCAGCGTTCCCACCACCATGGCGGTCCAGGTCGGACCCATCTGCGTCGAGGCAATGCCGATGCCGTAGGCGCCGATGCCGAAGAACATGGTGTGCGCAAAGGATACGATGCCGGTATAGCCGAGCATCAGGTCGAAGCTGGCGGCGAGCACAATGAACACCGCGATCTTTGCGCCGACGTTGAGCGAGCGGGCGCCAGGGAAGACGAAGGGCGTGGCCAGCAGGCCCAGCACGATGAGGATCAGGATCGCGGAGAGCAGTCGGCTGCGGGGCAGGTCGCGGGAGAGGAGGTTGGCCAGCATTGCGCGCTCCTATCGCTTCGCCACGGGGAACAGCCCCTGCGGCCGCCACAGCAGGACCAACACCATCAGGAGGATGCTCGAGAACAGGTTGACCTTGGGTGCGACGAAGCCAACGTAGTTGGAGGTCAGGCCGACCAGCAGCGCCCCGACGAAGCAGCCGCCGACGGAACCCAGCCCGCCGATGATGATGACGATGAAGATCAGCACCATCATCTGGGCGCCGATGGTGGTCGTCACCAGTTCCTGGTAGAGCCCGAACATGGTGCCGCCGAGGCCGGCCAGCGCCGAACCGGCGGCAAAGACACCGATGAACAGGAAGCGTACCCGGTAACCGAGCGCCTCGACCATCTCGCGGTCCTGCACGCCGGCCCGGATCAGCAGTCCGAGCTTGGTCCGGTTGAGCAGGAGGAACATCGCGGCAAAGATGGCCAAGCCGAGGCAGACGGACAGCAGGCGGAATTTCTCGACGGCGACGTCGCCAAGGATGAAGGCGCCCTGCAGGCTGGCGGGACGCATCATCGGCCGTGCCTCCGGGCCCCACAGCGCCAGGATGACCTGCTCGGCGATGATCATGCCGCCCATGGTGACCAGGATTTGCTTTAGGTGCAGGCCATACACCGGTCGCACCATGACGCGTTCAAATCCGATGCCGACGATGCCGGCCACCAGCGCGGCAGCGAGGCCGGCACAGGCGATGGCGGCAAGATTCATCGCAAACGAGCCGCTGCCCGTCCACGCGCCCAGCGTTCCCAGCGTGCTGACGCCGACGAAGGCGCCGAGCGCGACGAAGATGCCATGGCCGAAGTTCATCACGTCCATCAGGCCGAACACCAGGGTGAGGCCCGACGCGACGAGGAAGATGATGAGCCCCATCGCCAGCCCGGCGATGGTCAGCGTTGCCCAGGTCGGCAGGCTGCCGACCATCGGCAGCGCGACCAGGATCAGGATCGGCGTCAGCAGGATGGGCAGCCAGTCGCGCGGCGCGGCCGGCAGGTCTTCGATCTTGGCAGGTGCGGTGGAAGCGGTCGTGCTCATCGGCGGGCCCTATTGATGGGAGTCCAGCGAAAGGCCGAGCAGCCTCGACTGCAAAGCCTCATCGGCAACGAAGTCGGCCATGGTTCCGG